>JALYOB010000058.1 GCA_030857085.1 Acidobacteriota bacterium
CCTCGGAGGAGCAGATCCACCCGCGAGCTCCTCCGAGGAACTCCGAGGTACTCCGAGGAACTCCGAGGAACTTTCTTCGACGACAAAATACGTCCCATCGTCAACCAGTTGACCATCCGCAACCGCGATGTACTGCACCGCGCTCGCGACCTGATCGGCATCGTAGAAGCGGGCGCCGAGATCGGCCATCGACGCGCGCATGACCCGCTCGATTTCCGGCAGATCTTCGCGGCGCGCTTTGCGGAGCATCACCGGACCGAATCCGCGAGGCGCACGACCTCCGCCTCGAGCGGCTGGCCGCTGAACTCCGTCTTCACCTCGTACACCCACCCGTACAGGAGCTCCGTACAGACGCGATGCACGATCCGTCCATGATCGCTCGATCCGGAGGCGAAGAGATTGTTGAGGAGCTGATCGAAGTCGAGCCGACCTTCGTTGACGAAGTTCATCCCCGACAGGTACGGCAGCGTCTCCGGCGAGAGATGCAGCACCACGCGATCCATGAAGTCGTAGACGTGATCGCCGATGCGCTGGAACACGATCGCGAAGATCCTTTGAAAGACATCGTTGTACTTTTCGACCGTCGCTTCGAGCTCGTATTCGCTCTCTTCCGCGGCGCGCTTTTCATCGACGGCCGCGATCTCCGCGTCCTGAATCAGATTGACCGCGAGCAGCCCCCACACCGTGCGTAGCGTCTGGAAATTCGAGAGGTAACTGCGCGCGCACAACTGCTCGACCGGCTGCGGATCGGACAGCAGATTGAGCACCTGCGTCTCGTCGTCGGTGAGCTCGAGTTGAAACGTCCGCGTGTCGGCGCCCGGCACCTGTTCGAGCACGCGATCGAGCCTGCCGATGCCGCGCATGACCAGCGACCAGTATTCGATGCGCCGCACGCCGTCGAGGATCAGACGCTCGGTCGACAGCGGCAGCGTGATGATGCCGTCGGGGAAATCAGACGTGAACTCGATCGTGTACGAGCCGTCGCGATACGCCATCGCGTCGAGGACGATCGCATTCGCCTGCCGCTCGACCGCCCGTGTCAGTTCATCGGTCTTGAGATATCCGAGCTCGCACAACAGCGCGCCGATGCGCCGCGCGATCACGAGCCGCTCCATGGCCGTGTTGTATTGCTGGATGTTCAGCTCTCCGGTGCGGAGCAGCGTCTCGGCGAGACCCATGTCGGGATCGCTGCTCGACGCGAAGATGATGCGCCCTTCGTAAAAGTAGATCGTGTCGCCGCGGCCGTGCGATTCGAGCGTGAGGATCGCGGTCTCGCTGCTGCGCACGATCGAGCGGATCAGGTCGGGCACCGTGGTCTCGGACAGCTCGCCGCCGATGGAGAGATTGTCTTCAGACATTCGCGCGCATTGTATGTAGGATGACGCGCCATGGCGTCAGAGAGAAAGATTCCGCTGCACACGAAGATTCTCGTTGGCCTCGTTGCGGGGGCGGCGATCGGCGGCACGCTGAACAGCGTGATGGGCGCGACGAACCCGAATCTCGCGTTCGTCGCCGAGCAGATCACGAATCCGATCGGCCAGCTCTTTCTTCGCCTTCTTCTCCTCATCGTCATCCCTCTCGTCTTCTCCAGTCTCGTCATCGGCGTCGCTGGGCTCGGCGACCTCCGTCGCATCGGCCGCATCGGCATCAAGTCGCTCGTGTACACGCTCATCGTTTCGGCGATCAGCGTGGTCATCGGCCTCACGCTCGCGAACACGATTCGCCCCGGCAAACGGGTCTCGCACGAAGTGAGCGCGCAGCTCGCCGCGCGCTACAACAAGGACGCGACGGAGAAGGTCACCAGCGCGACGAGCGCGAAGAAGGACACCGACGCGCCTCTCCTGAAAGTGGTGAAGACGATCGTGCCGACGAACGTCTTCTACTCCGTCGGCCGCGAGACTCCGGACATGCTCGGGCTGATGTTCTTCGCCCTCTTCCTCGGCATCTGTCTGACGATGGTTCCGAAGGACACGGCCGCGCCGCTCATCTCGGTACTGGAGGCGGTGTTCGCGGCCACCGAGGTGGCGATTCAGATCATCATGCGGCTGGGGCCGTATGCGGTTTTCTGTCTGCTGTTCACCATGACGGCGAGGTTCGGCTTCGGCCTGCTCATGAGCCTGGGGTGGTTCGTGCTGACGGTGCTGCTCGGCCTCGCGCTGCACATGTTCGGCGTCTACTCGCTGTCGGTGGCGCTGCTCTCGCGCATCAATCCGATCGACTTTTTCCGCCGCATCAAGACGGCGATGATCACCGCCTTCTCGACCTCCTCCTCGAACGCCACGCTGCCGACCGCACTGCGCGTTTCCGAAGAAAACCTCGGCGTCCCGCGCGACATCAACTCGTTCGTGCTGACCGTCGGCGCGACCGCGAACCAGAACGGAACCGCGTTGTATGAAGGGGTGACCGTGCTGTTCCTCGCGCAGCTCGCGGGCGTCGACCTCTCGCTCGCACAACAGTTGATGGTCGTCTACCTCGCCATCCTCGGCGGCGTCGGCACCGCGGGAGTGCCCTCGGGATCGATCCCCTTCATCATCGTGGTCCTCTCGCAGATCGGCGTGAACCCGGCGCTCATCGCGATCATCCTCGGCGTCGACCGCATCCTCGACATGTGCCGCACGGTGCTCAACGTCACCGGCGACATCACCATCGCCACGTATGTCGCCAGGTCGGAAGGATTCGAGTTGCTGCGCGAAATGCCGGAGCCGGCGGCGGTGGATTTGTGAGTCGCAGCGTCCTCCTCGCCGCGTAGTGCGCGGAGGTGTTCGCCAGGGCGCGAAAAGCGGCGCTCGAGCACCAACGCGCCGCGTCATGTCGGCCGCTATCCTGTGCAGCGATTCTGCGATATATGGGTGCGATGCGCCCTCTCGTTTTCGTCCATATCCCGAAAGCGGCGGGCACGACGTTGCGGGGCGTGATCCGCCGGAACTACGCGCCGCATTCGGTGTTGGAAGTCGAACACGACATCGATGCAGCCGTCGCCGCGGAGCGCCTCCGGCGCGGCGGCGCCGTCATTGGACACCTGTCGTTTCGCACGCGTGACGCGCTCGGCGTCGACGCCGACGCGATTACCGTCCTGCGCGAGCCGATCGAACGGCTCGTTTCGGCGTACTTTTACCTTCGCCGCCGAGGGGCGCAGCATCGGTTCGCGCGGTACGCCGGTTCGCTGGCTGATTTCGCCGCGAGCGACGAGAACGAACTGCGCAACGGCATGACACGGCAGCTGAGTGGGACGACGAGCGCTCCCGACGCGCAGGCGCTCGCGCGAGCGAAGCACAACCTCCTGCACGAGTTCGCGGCGTTCGGAACGGACGACCATTTCGACGAGTCACTCCTCCTCTTTCAGCGTCGCCTGGGCTGGCGCACGATCTACTGCGCGCGAGAGAACGCCGCGGCGCGGCGGCCGCCGCTCGCGCAGCTCGATCGCGGCGCGCTGCGGCTGCTCGAGCGCAAC
Source organism: Acidobacteriota bacterium (assembly GCA_030857085.1). Lineage (GTDB taxonomy): Bacteria > Acidobacteriota > Thermoanaerobaculia > Gp7-AA8 > Gp7-AA8 > QHVT01. The sequence goes on from JALYOB010000058.1 coordinate 3,452, forward strand.
AACGAGCTCGACGCCGAGCTGTGGGAGCTCGCGAAGCGCGAACTATCGGCACGGCTCGCCGCGCAACCGGCCGCGTTTCACGATGAACTGCGCGCGTACCGCCGGCGGAATCGCCTCTATTCGGCCGTGGTCACAAGCGCGCGCCGGCTGCCGCGGCCAGTCAAGCACTTGCTGCGGCTCGCGACGCACTACCGGTGATCTGCCGCACCCGTCGAGGATCAAGGCCGCGCGACGTGCGCGCGACCCGAACCCGCGAAGCGCCAAGTCCGTTTACAATGAACGGTCCTACGGGTGAGCCGGGTTATGCGAGCGGGGAAGATCGATCGAGTCAAACGTCGCGTGCTGCAGGAAGCAGTGGCGGAGAACCTCGACGTGATGCGAGGGGTGCCGCCGCGCGCGCTGCTGCGGCCGGCGCGCCGCTGGACGCACACGCTGCTTCGTCGCGCGCCGCTCTTGCTCGTGCCGCTCACCCTCGCCGGCTCGTCGTACATCATCGCGAACAATGAGCGTCCGCAGCCGCGCCCCGTGGCGCAGCCGCCTCGTGTCGAAGCGCGGATGATCGAACCGGCGACGCCGCTGCAGCTCGAACGCGTCACCGCCTCCGCATTTCCGCTCGCGGTAAAGCGGGTCGTGCTCGACGCGGGTCATGGCGGCAGCGATCCCGGTGCAGGCGCCGCAGGCGTGTTCGAAAAAGAGATCACCCTCGACATCGGACGCCGTCTTCGCGCGCTTCTCGAACGCAACGGCTTCGACGTCATCGTCACGCGCGAAGGCGATCGCACGCTCGCGCTCAAAGACCGGGCGCGGCTCGCGAACGACTCGAAGAGCGACATCTTCGTCTCCATCCACGTCAACGCGCTGGAGCGCCACACCGAGAGCCGCGGCATCGAGACGTACTACCTCGGCGCCACGAACGATCCTTCCCTGACCGCGCTCGCGGCGAGTGAGAACCAGGTCTCCGGCTACTCGGTCTCCGACATGCGCAAGCTGCTCGAAGGCGTCTATGCCGACGCGCGTCGCGATGAATCGCGCGAGCTCGCCGATGCGGTACAGACGAAGCTCTATGGCGCATTGCGCCGCGAGGACGCGCAACTGGAGAACTGGGGCGTGAAGCGCGCGCCGTTCCTCGTCCTCGTCGCCACCGACATGCCGGCCGTGCTGGCCGAGGTGGGGTGCATTTCGAATTCGGAAGAAGTGGCGATGCTGCGGAGCCCCGCGTACCGGCAGCAGATCGCCGACGCGCTGTTCGACGGCATCCGCGCCTACGCTGGCGCGAACGTCACGGCGCAGAAGAAAGGAAGCGAACAGAATGGCTGAAGTCCTCAACGTCGGCATCGACCTCGGCACATCGCGCAGCGCGATCTCGGCGTCGAACGGCGAGCGTTTCGTCGTCGACAGCTTCGTCGGCTGGCCCGTCGACATGGTCGCGCGCAAGGTTCTGAAGCGCGACGTCCTCATCGGACATGAGGCGGTCGCGAATCGCACGATGCTCGACCTCCACCGCCCGCTCGAGCGCGGCCTGCTCAAGGAAGGCTCGGACAAAGACGTCGAGGCGGTGCGCGAGCTGCTCAAACATCTGCTGCGTCTCGTCGGCGTCAACGGCAAGAGCGACGCGTCGAACGTGCGCGCGGTGGTCGGCGTTCCGGCAGCATCGCTGCGAACGAACAAGCAGTACCTGCGCAACGCGATGAAAGGCATCGTCGACAGCCTCCTCATCGTGACCGAGCCGTTCGCGGTTGCGTACGGACTGGATGCGCTGCTGCACACGATGATCATCGACATCGGCGCAGGCACGACCGACTTCTGCGTGATGAAGGGCCGCTATCCGACGGACGAAGATCAGCGCACGCTCACCGTCGCCGGCGACTCCATCGACGGCCAGCTGCTCAAGCTGATCGAAGAGCGCTACCCGCAGGCGAACGTGACCGTGTTCATGGTGCGCGAGTGGAAGGAAAAGTACAGCTTCGTCGGCGACGCAACGGACCGCGTGATCGTGAGCGCGCCGGTGAAAGGCGTGCCGACGGAGCTCGACATCACCAACGAGATGAAGACCGCGTGCGAGACCATCCTCCCGCCGGTCATCGAGACGATGCTCGACCTCCTCGCGCGCGTCGAGCCGGAGTTCCAGGAGCGCGTGCGCAACAACATCATCCTCTCCGGCGGCGGCGGCCTGATTCGCGGCCTCGCCGACGCGCTGCAAAACGCTCTCAAGAGCGTGGGCGGCGGCCGCGTGACGTACATGGAGGATCCGGTGTTCATCGGATCGGATGGCGGATTGGCGTTGGCGACGGATGCGCCGGAGGGGGACTGGGAACGATTGACGGCTTAGTGGCCGGCGCGAAATTGAAAATTGAAAATTGAGAATTGAAAATTCGGCGCCCTCGGGCGCCGTTTTTGTTGAGGCGACACCGACCGATCGATTCCGATTTTTCAATTTTCAATTTTCAATTTTCAATTTTCAATTTTCAATTTTCAATTCAGACCTCCCATCCATGTTCCGTCTCGCCATTGCCTTCGCCGTCACCATCGCCCTGCTCTTCGCGTTCGCCAACTTCCTCCGCCGGACCGGCATGTTCTTCCCCGACCGCTACCCTTCCGGTCAGTGGGACGTGCGTGCCTTCTCGCCCGCTCCCGCCGAGCACACGTTCCAGACCAGAGATCACGTCACGCTGCACGGCTGGCTCTTTCGGGCGGCGAACGCGAACGCGCCGACGCTCATCTGGTTTCATGGCAACGCGGGCAATCTCACCTATCGCGCGCCGATGTGTGCGGAGCTGGCGCGGCGCGGGATCTCGGTGTTCGTCTTCGATTACCGCGGCTTCGGACGGAGTGAAGGTCGCGCGTCGGAGTCCGCGCTCTACACCGACTCGCTTGCCGCATACGACTACGTCCGCGGCCTTGGCGCGAAGAACATCGTCGTCTATGGCGAGTCGATCGGCGGACCGTACGCCGCATACGTGGCGAAAGAGCGGAAGGGTGGCGTTCGCGCGGCCGTGATCGAGAACTCCTTCCCCTCCCTCAAAGACCTCGGCAACGCGCTGTATGCACCGCTTCCGCTCGGCTGGACGGCGCCGCGCGCCATGCGCACGACTGCGTGGCTCAACCAGGCCGGAGTGCCGGTACTCGTCATGCATGGAACCGCCGATCGAGTGATTCCGTATTCGCTCGGCAAGAAACTGTTCGACGACTTGCGTGTCCCGAAGGAGATGCTCATTTCCAACGCGGGGCACTGCGAAATCCCCGCTCTCGACGGACGCCGCTACTACGACGCCGTCACACGATTCATCCTGAAGGAGGCAGCATGAAGTCTCTGCTTCGCCTCGCGCCCGCGGCACTCCTGATGGCCGCATGCGCGACGACGACCACCCCGCGCACCGCTCCGGCAACGCAAACGCCGGCCGCGGCGCAAACCCCGCCGGCCGCAACGACGACCATGACCTCGTCGCCGCGCGCCGCGAGTCTCAACGTTCCGGTCGAGTACCACAAGCTCGACAACGGTCTGAAAGTCGTTCTCTCGCCCGACCACACCGCGCCCACCGCCACGGTCGCCGTCTATTACGGCATCGGCTTCCGCGTCGAGCCGCGCGACCGCACCGGCTTCGCGCACCTCTTCGAGCACCTGATGTTTCAGGGCTCGCAGAACCTCGGCAAGATGGAGTTCGTCCGGCTGATTCAGGCGAACGGCGGCGTGCTCAACGGCTCGACCCGCTTCGACTTCACGAACTACTTCGAGATCGTGCCGTCGAACACGCTCGAAACGATGCTGTGGGCCGAGGCGGATCGCATGCGCGGACTCGCCCTGACGCCGGAGAATCTCAAGAACCAGCAGGAAGTGGTCAAGAACGAAGTGCGCGTCAACGTGCTCAATCAGCCGTACGGCGGATTTCCGTGGCTCGACCTGCCGCAGTACGCGAACACGAACTGGTACAACGCGCACAACTTCTACGGTGACCTGACTGATCTCGACGCGGCCACGATCGAAGACGCGAGCACGTTCTTCAAGACGTACTACGCGCCGAACAATGCCGCGATCGCCATCACCGGCGACTTCGATTCCACGCAGGTGCTCGAGTGGGTGCGCAGGTATTTCGGGCCGATCACGGCGCAGGCGCAGCCGCCGAAAGCGGATCTCACCGAGCCGCGACAGACGGCCGAACGGCGGCAGACGAAAGTCGACGAGAAGGCCACCCGTCCCGCGCTCGCACTCGGCTGGCACGCGCCGCCCGCCGACACGCCGGAGTATTACGCGATGGGGATCATCGACCAGATCCTCGCGTCCGGAAACGACTCCTGGCTCTATCAGGATCTCGTGCAGAAGCGCGGCGTCACCGGCGACGTCACCTCGTCGATGAACGCGCTCGGCAACATGTTCAACATCAACGGGCCGACGCTGTACATGACCTGGATGTTCCACGACAAAGAGAAGAGCGCCGACGACATCATCCGCGCGATCGACGAGAACATCACCCGTCTGCAGACGCAGCCGGTCGACGCGGAAACGCTCGAACGCGCGCGCGTGAAAATGCGCTCGTCGCTGTACGACGAAATCGAAGGACTGTACGGCTTCGGCCGCGCCGATCTCCTCGCCTCGTTCGCACTGTTCTATGACGATCCGCAACGCATCAATCGGATCGAGGAGCAGTTCGCGAAGGTGACGCCGGAACTGATTCAGCGCACCGCGCAGGAGTATCTCCGTCCGACGAATCGCACGGTGCTGCTGGTGACGCCGAGGAGCTAACGCATGAAGAGAATGACGATGATGATGTTCGCGCTGCTCTTCGCGATCAGCGCGTTCGCCCAGAAACAAACGCCCCCGGCGCCTGCTGCGCCGCGCAATTTCGCGGTGCCGGCGATCCGCCGGATGGACCTGCCGAACGGCGTCAAAGTGCGGCTCGTGCCGTACGGCGATGTTCCGAAAGTCACAGTGCGCCTGGTCACGCAGACCGGCAACGTCGATGAAGCCGAGAACGAAGTGTGGCTCGCCGACGTCACCGGCTCGATGATCGAACAGGGCACGGCCACCCGCTCGGCCGAACAGATCGCGCGCGAGATCGCCATGATGGGCGGCGCGCTCGAAGTGAACGTGGGGACGAACCAGACCACGATCGGCACCGACGTCTTTTCGGAGTCGGCCGCGAACGCGGTGCGTCTCCTCGCCGACGTCGCGCGCAATCCGCGTCTGCCGGAGAGCGAGCTCACTCGCATCAAGGCGAACTTCGCGCGGCGCCTCTCGATCGCACGCACGCAACCGGGACAGCTCGCGGCGGAGAAGTTCTCGCAGGTGCTGTACGGCACGCATCGCTACGGCCGCTACTTCCCGACCGAGCAGATGCTGCAGTCGTACACCCTCGATCAGGTGCGCGCGTTCCACGATCGCAACTTCGGTGCGGCCCGCACGTTCGTTTACGTGGTCGGCCGCTTCGACGCCGCCGCGGTCGAGAGCGCGATTCGCCAAAGCCTCGGCGACTGGAAGACGGGCAACGCGCCTTCTCGCCCGGTGGTAAATGCGACCGCGCGCCGCGGCATCTATCTGATCGATCGCCCGGGCGCGGTGCAGTCGACGCTGTCGATCGGCCTGCCGCTCGGCGACGCAACGGGTCCGGACTATCTCGCAACGACGGTGATGAACTCGCTCCTCGGCGGCTCGTTCACTTCGCGCATCACGAGCAACATCCGCGAGCAGAAGGGCTACACGTATTCGCCGAGCAGCAACGTCAGCACGCGCCTCGGCGCCGGTGCGTGGGCGGAGAATGCGGACGTGACGACGAACGTCACCGGCGCGTCGATCAAGGAGATCCTCGGCGAGATCGATCGGCTGCGCAGCGAGGCGCCGAGTTCCGAGGAGTTGCGCGCGATCCAGAACTACATGGTGGGGACGTTCGTGCTGCGCAATTCCTCGCGCCCCGGCATCGCAGGGCAGCTCGCGTTCCTCGACCTGTATGGCCTGAGCGAAGACTACCTGCGCAATTACGTGCAGCGCGTCTACGCGCTCACGCCCGCCGATGTGCAGCGGATGGCGCAGACGTACATCGATCCGTCGAAGCTCGCGATCGTCGTGGTCGGCGACCGCGCACAGGTCGCCGAGCAGTTGAAGCCGTACGGGGAGATCACGCAGTAGACGGTGAGTACCTCGGGTACCTCGGTACCTCGGAGTACCTCGGAGGGGCGAACCACCGAGGGGCCCGACGTACTCCGAGGTACTCCGAGGTACTCCGAGGTACCGGGGGCGCGCTGCCGCGCGCCCGCTGCCGCGCCGCGTTAAACTGCTGCGCGCATGCGTCCCGGCGATACCCTCGACGGCCGATACGAAATCACCGAAAAACTCGGGGCCGGCGGCATGGGGGAGGTCTTCAAGGCCACGCACACCTTTCTCGGGTCGGCGCGCGTCATCAAGGTCGTCCATCCGCACATTTCCGCGAACGCCGATGCGCGCGAGCGCTTTCTGCGCGAGGCGCGTGCAGCGACGAAAGTGCAGCACGGCAACGTCGCAACGTTGCACGACTTTGCGACGCTGCCCGATGGCGCGCATTACATGGTGTGGGAGTTCATCGACGGTGAGAATCTCGCCGAGCGTTTGCGCAAGCGCGGCACGCTGCCGCCGAAGCAGGCGGTGCACATCGCCATTCAGGCGCTGCGCGGACTCGACGCCATTCATCGCGCGGGCATCATTCATCGCGACATCAGCCCCGAGAACCTGATGATCACCGCCGACGACGAGGTGAAGATCATCGACCTCGGCGTCGCGAAGTTGCAGGACACCGATGCCGTCTCGCAGACGCGCACCGGCATCTTCGTCGGCAAGCTGCGCTACGCCTCCCCCGAGCACCTCGGCTTTCTCGGCGAGAACGAAAAGATCGACGCGCGCGCCGATCTGTATTCGCTGGCGATGGTGCTGGTCGAGCTGCTCACCGGCCGTCCACCGTACGAAGCAAAGTCGCCGCACGAATACTTTCTGCTGCACGCACGCGAGCCGGAGAAGACGACCAACGTCACCATTCCTCCCGAGCTCGCCGGCAGCATCGCGTTGCAATCGGTGCTGAAGAAAGCGCTCGCACGCGATCGCAACGAGCGCTTCGCGACCGCGCGCGAGTTCATCGCCGCACTCGAAGAGATCGAACGCACGCTGCCGAACACGCGCGACATGGCCACTGTCGCGACGCCGCTCGACGCCGATGCCACGATGCGCGTGACGCCTGCGCCGCAGGCGGACACGCTCCATCGCGCGACCGTGCGAACGAATGTGCCCGCGCCGGCGACGGTGCTCACGCCCTTGCCTGAAAGCGCGCCCGCGGCGATCCCGCCGCCGCAGATGAAGCGCGGGATGAATCCGGCGTATCTCGTCGGCATCATCGCCGTGATCGCACTGATCATCGGTGCGCTCGTGTTCTGGCCCACCACTTCGCGGCGCGAACCGATTCTGCGTCCGACGCAAACCGCGACGAACACCGTCGCACCGGCTGCGACGACGACCACTGCCGCGGCGATGATTCCGCCGCCGCAGCCTGCGCAGACGGCCGTCACCGTCACGAGCGCACCCGCTCCGGTGACGACGACCACCGCCGCCGCACCTGCGCCGGTCGTGCAAACCGTTCCGCCTGTCGCGCCGCCGCGTGCAACGGCAACCGTCGCGGAAGAAGAAGCGCCGCGCGAGACCGCACCTGCCCCTCGCGACGACGCGTTCTCGACCGCGCTCACGTACGTCGACGGCGGCGACTCCGATGCGAACGAACGCGCGCTCGATCGCCTCCGCCGCGAACTGCGCGGCACGCACGAAGTGGCGTTGCGTGCCGGAGCGATGCAGGTGCAGGTCGCGCGTGCGCTGAAAGAAGAATTTCCGGCGATCCAGTTCGCCCCCTACGCCGACGTCACCATCCGCTTCGAAGGCGCCCTCGATCGCCTCGGCCGCGGCCGCAAACGCCGCTCCGCCACCGCAACGATCTCCAAAGGCGACCGCGTGATCTTCCGCTACGAACTGCCCGGCGAGGATTACCGCGTCGGCAACACGCCCGCCGAGGCGTTCGCAAGGGTGCTTGCGGATGCGATGAACGAGTAGACCGAAGCAGTTCCTCGGAGTTCCTCGGAGTTCCTCGGAGTACCTCGGAGTTCCTCGGAGGAGTGTCGCAGGACTGCGCCGAGGTACCCGAGGTACTCCGACGTACTCCGAGGAACTCCGAGGAACTCATCGTTCACCATTCCGTTCCTTGACCCTCGAACCGGTTCTAGGGTTTACCTTGTGCTCATGAACGGCAGCGATCTGTTTCGGATCGGGGATGTGGCGCGGCGGTGCGGGGTCAGTGATGACACCATTCGGCATTACGAAGCGAAGGGCGTCATTGCGCCGGCGCGGCGGGATGCGAATGGGTATCGGCGCTACGACGCGAGCGTCGTCGATCGGGTGCTGCTGGTTCGGCGTGCGTTGCGGCTCGGGTTTTCGCTCGACGAGCTCGCGCGCATTTTCAAACAACGCGCGCGGGGACGGCCGCCCTGCCGCGAAGTTCGCAGCCTCGCCGAGCGCAAGCTGGCCGAGGTGAACGAGCGGATCGCGGAGCTGATCGATCTTCGCGAGACGCTCGCCCACACGCTCGAGACATGGAACGGGAGGCTCGACGCGACGCGCGACGGCGAGCCCGCCCACCTGCTCGAGTCACTCATCTGACGGAGGACTCTCATGATTCACGCACTCATCTTCACGCTCGCCATGGCGGGCTGCCCGATGCACGACCAGCACGTTGGCTCACAACACGTTGACGAACGTCACGACACCTTCGGCATGCCGCACGAAGCGGTGCATCACAACTTTCGTCTGCTCGAAGACGGCGGCGCGATCGAACTGCACGCGAACGCGGCTGACGATGCGAAGACGATCGACGCGATTCGCTCGCACATTCGCGAGATTGCGAGCGACTTCTCACGCAATGACTTTGACAAACCGCACTTTGTCCATGGCCGCACGCCGGATGGAGTGAAGGAGATGCAGGCGCAGCGCGAGGCGATCGCGTATGCGTACGAAGAACTCGCGGATGGCGCGCGCGTGCGGATTACGACGAAGAACGAGAAGGCGCGCGACGCGGTGCACGCGTTCCTGCGGTTTCAGATCAAAGACCACCACACCAGCGAGTAGGCATGGAGTGCGGCGACGCGAGTCGCCGC
>JALYOB010000811.1 GCA_030857085.1 Acidobacteriota bacterium
CGGCGACGCCCAGCGCCGTCGCCTCCTGCCCTTCGTCACCCGGCTGGCGTGCGCCGACGCGGCCGAGGTCGAGGCGGAGCGGGCCGGCGGCGATGAGTTGTTCTGCGTCGCCGCGATCGGGCTCCTGACGCAAACGCGCGCGGCGCAGCAGCGCCTTCACGCGTGCGACGAGCTCGCGCAGCGCGAACGGCTTGCAGAGGTAATCGTCGGCACCGAGCTCGAGGCCGAGAACGCGGTCGAGCTCTTCATCCTTCGAAGAGAGAATCAGGATCGGCAGATGCTCGCTGCGCGCGCGAAGGCGGCGGCAGAGTTCGAGGCCGTCGATGCGCGGCATGAGGACGTCGAGAATCGCGAGCTCCGGCAGCGCGCGCTCGAATCGCGTCAGCGCCTCGAGGCCATCGGCGAACGTCTCCACGCGAAAACCTTCGCGCTGCAGCGCGAGCGAAACCGTGGTGCGCAACGTCTCCTCGTCATCGACGAACGCGACGAGTGCTCCGGCTGCCGTCGTCATGGCGCGAATCTACTGCGAAACACGTCCGCCATCGCGGCTGCCACGAAATCTCCACAACTCGCCGCGAAATCGCCCTCACCTCTCCATCGCCGCGAAACGTGCGGGACCCACTGTGAGCGACGACAAAGGAGGCTTTTCATGTTGGAAGAACATCAGGTGAACATCGGCGCCACGGCGGAGACGCGCAGGCTGCGCTATCCGGCGATCGTGGAGCTGCTCATTCTCGGCGCCGTCGTGGTCGTGCTGCTGATCACGCTCATGATCATCGGCGGACTCGTTTCCGAACGGGCGCGCCGCGCGGCGGATGTGCGCAACGAGATCGCATCGAGCTGGGGACAGCGGCAGACGGTCGCCGGGCCGGTGCTGGTCATCCCCTTCATCGTTCGCTATGTCGATTCGGCGGGGAACCCGCAGGCGCGGGTCGAACGGGCGCGGTTTCTTCCGGCGCGTTTGAAGACCAGCGGCCAGCTGCAACCGCAGCCTCGCCATCGCGGCATTTACGAGACCGTGCTCTATCGCGCCGATCTCAATGTGAGCGGCGCGTTCGCGCGGCCGGACTTTTCGATGTGGAACGTCCCGCCTCAGGACGTGCTCTGGAATGAGGCGGTGCTCACGATCGGCATCTCCGATCTGCGCGGCATCGGCGGCAATGCGTCGTTCCAATGGAACGGCCGCGCACTCGCATTCGAAGGAGGGAGCGGCGACGCGCGATTGTGGACCACGGGGCTCGCGGCGCCGGTGGCATTGGCGGCCGCGGATGGACAGAAGGAGTATCCGTTCGCGTTCGATCTGCGCCTCAATGGCAGCGAGGAAATCCGCTTCCTTCCGTTAGGCGGAGAAACGGTGGTCGAATTGAAGTCGCCGTGGCCCGACCCCAGCTTCGCGGGTGCGTATCTGCCGGAAAACCGTTCGGTATCGCCGTCCGGTTTCACGGCGCGGTGGAACGTCTCCTCACTCGCCCGCAGCTATCCGCAACAATGGCGGGAAACGGGAGAGGAAAATGCGAACGCCTTTGCGGCCATCGCGCCGTCGGCGTTCGGCGTGGGGTTGTTCTCTCCGGTCAGTCACTATCAGAAGACGGAGCGCTCGATCAAATACGGCGGATTGTTCATCGTCCTCACCTTCCTCACCTTCTTCCTCTATGAGCTGCTCAGTCCTGTGACGCTGCACCCGGTGCAGTATTTCCTCGTCGGCGGCGCGCTGTGTCTGTTTTATCTGCTGCTCCTCAGCATTTCAGAGCATGCGCCGTTCGCGATTGCGTATGCGATCGGCTCGATTGCGACGATTGCGCTGATTTCCTCGTATGGCGCGGCGCTGTTGCGCAGCCGGATGCGGGTGCTCGGCCTGTCGGCGGTGTTGACGCTGCTGTACAGCTATCTGTATGTGCTGCTGCAGCTCGAAGATTGGGCGCTGCTGATGGGATCGATCGGGCTGTTCCTGATTCTGGCGCTGGTGATGTACGCCACCCGGCGCATCGACTGGGGCTCCGCCCACCTGGGCCTCGCCCGCGAAAACGTGTAAGGATTTGGAGTGCGGCGACGCCAGTC
>JALYOB010000390.1 GCA_030857085.1 Acidobacteriota bacterium
GTGCGGCGACGCAAGTCGCCGCTTTGACTAGATCTCCCGCGCAAGTGAAAGCGGCCTAGCGTCACCGCACCCGATGAGCTACCCTTCGCGCCCGTGACGTTCCTTCGAAGCGCGATCGTCTTCACGCTTCTGTACTCGATCAAGGTCCTGAGCCGCATCTTCTATCGGCACGACTGGGCCTGGGTGGGTAACCTTCCGCCGCGGCCGTGGAAAGGGCTGCGGCTGGTCGTCTTCCTCAATCACACCAGCCTCATGGAACCGCTCTTCCTCGGCGTTCCTCCGGCCTCCTTCATCTGGCGCCTCGCGGCACACGGCGTCGTCCCGGCGGCCGACAAAACGACCGACCGCCCGCTGGTCGGCATGATCTTCCGCTTCATCGCGCACGAGGTCATCCCCATCACACGGCAGCGCGACGACACGTGGTCGCAGGTGCTCAGCACGATCGAGCGCGACTCGATGGTCGCCATTGCGCCCGAGGGAAGAATGAAGCGCGCGAACGGCCTCGATCTGCATGGCAAACCGATGACCGTCCGCGGCGGCGTTGCCGACATCCTCCTGGCGCTCAAAGAAGGACGGATGCTGCTCGCGTACAGCGGCGGCCTGCATCACGTGCAGGTGCCGGGTCACATCCCGAACGTCTTCAAAACCGTGCGGCTGCGCATCGAGGTCCTCGAGATCGCCGACTACGTCCAAGAGATGATGAAAGACGGCGGGGAAGAGCAGTTCAAGCGCAACGTGATTCGCGATCTCGAACGCCGCCGCGACACGTATTGCCCCGAGGAAGAACCGGCGAAAGCCGCGTCGCGCAGCGATGCCGCGTGAAGTCCTGCTGATCCGCTCGCGGCGCTACGAGCGCATGCGCAAGCGCACGGAGATCCAGCATGTTTTCGGTGCGTTCTTCCTCATGGCCAACGGCTTCAATCACCTCACGCCGCCCGAGCCGCACCATCTGCTCATCCCGATTCTCGAGCTGCTCGCCGGTGCCACGTTGTTAGGCGCGGTGATTCGCGACAAGGTGAAGAAAACGCATTCGCGCGTAGCCTGGGTCGAGCTCGCGGGCGCAGCGATGCTTTTCGTCGAAGCATTGGCCAAACTCGAAGAAAAGCACCACACGTCGTTCTACATCCTCAGCTTCGTCCCGCCGGCGCTGCTGCTCACCTTCGCCTTGCTCGACGAACGTTTTCGCGAATCGCTGCGGATGGAAGCGAACGACACGGAGTTCCTCATCCAGACGAATCGCTTCTTCCCGAAGCGCGTGCGGTGGGAGGGCTTGCACTCGTACGTCTTCACGCAGAACACGCTCGCGCTGCGCGGACCGGGCGAGAAGGTGACGCAGTTCAACCTGCGTCCGATCGAGAACGGCGAGGAAGCACGCGCGTGGGCCGAGGCGCAGTTCGTCAGCCGCGGTCTAACAAACGCCGGAAGTCCTCCGCCTCCATCGGCCGGTTGAAGAGGAAGCCCTGGATGTAGTCGCAGTCGTGCTCGAGCAGAAAGTCGAGCTGCTCCTGCCGCTCGACTTCTTCCGCGGTCACGGACAGGCCGAGGTCGTGCGCGAGGTGAATGAGCGCGGCGACGATTGCGCGGCAGCGCGCGCCATCCGGCAGCGGCTTCACGAACGAACCGGGAAGCTTGATCGCATCGACAGGGAAGTGCTGCAGATGCGTCAGCGACGAATGCCCGCTGCCGAAATCGTCGAGCCACAACTCGACCCCGAGCTTGCGCAGCGCGCCGAGTACTTCCATGGTCTCTTCCGGCTGCTCGATGTATGCGGTCTCGGTGATCTCGATGTTCACGCGCGTGGTGTCGATGCCGCAGGAGGTGATCAGTTTGCCGAGGCGGTCGAGGACGTTGCCTTCCTGAAACTCGCGGGGGGAGAGATTGACGTTCAGATGGACGTCCGGATGCGCGGCCTGCCATCCAGCGGCAGCGGTGTAGGCCTTCTGCACGAGGATGTGATCGAGCGTGAACAGCTCCGATCCCGGACCTTCCTCGGCCGCCTCATGGATGATCGACGCCTCGCGCAGCTCGCCGTTTTCGCGCCGCTGCCGCAGGAGCGCCTCCGCGCTGAACACCGCGCCGGTGCGCGCGTCGTGAATGGGCTGATAGAGGAGGACCAGGTCCTCGTGCTCGTCGAGAGCGCGTTCGAGTGCCGCCTTACCAACCGCTTCGGTCACAACGTCACGACCGCTTGAGGTACTGCCACGTGGCGATGATCGCGCCGAGGAGCGCGAGGCTGACGAGCAACTTGTTGCGCTGGAGCTGACCCCAGATCGAAGCCTGGCGCTTCTGCTCCTCGAGCACTTTCATCCGCAGCACTTCGCGGCGGCCCATGGCGTCACGCACTTCCTGCTCGAAAGCGCGCAGCGTGCGCGGATGCTCGGGGGCGACGGCGACGCCGCGTTGTGTATCGACGAGGACGGCCGTGGAGACGAGCGGATCGGTCATCCGTTCGCCGCGCTCGTCCTTCACGACGCGATAGGCGCCTTGTTCGAGATAGGCGACGGTCGGGCCGGCGGTCGAGTTGCGAACGAACACGACGTGCTCGTCACCCTGACGGAAGCGGGGCACGCCGACGAAGTCCTGGGCGATGTTGCCGATGGTGCCGCCGGGCGTCACGACCGTGATCTCCTGCGCCGGCATTCCTTTGAGGGTCTTTTCGATGCGGAAGGTCGAGTAGGTGAGGATGCGGTGATTCGCCTCATCCATGCGCGACTGCTACGCGACGACCTTGCCGACGACGATGGCCGCGGAGTTGTCGACTTTCTCGTCGAATTCGACTGCTCGCGACATCGTGGCGTGCGCTGCGACGGGAACCAAGGCGAGCGCGGCGGCGAACGTCAGAGCGATACGAGGGTTATTTGCGGCCATTGCGACCGTTCTGAAGCAATCGGTACGCCATCGAACGCGTAGAATCCGCCGCCATGCGCAAGCTGCTCTCGCTGCTCACGTTCGCTCTCGTCGCTGTCAGCGTAGCCACGGCCGCGCTCGCAACGCCGCCGCTCCCTCCGGAGGACGCGAGCCGCCTGCATCACCTGTTTTCTTCCGAATGGGAATGGCAGCTCCGCGACGATCCCGAGTCCGCCACCGCCCTCGGCGACCGCCGCTATGACGCGCTGCTGACCGACCGCTCGCCGGCTGCCTGGGCGTCACGCCGCAAGCATCATCAGGAAACGCTTGCCGCGATCCGAGCCATCAACCGCGCGCGGCTCAGTCCGCAGGATCAGCTCGACTATGACCTCTTCCGCCTGCAGGCGGAGCTGGCGGTGGAAGGCGATCGCTTTCCGCAGGAGCTCGCGACTACGCATCAGATGGGCGGCATTTACAGTCTGTTAGGCGAGCTCGCCCAGAGCATTCCTCGCGACACGGTGAAGGATCACGAGAATTTTCTCGCCCGTCTGCACGCCTTTCCGCGCGCGGTCGACGAGACGATTGCGCTGCTGCGCAAAGGAATCCAAACCGGCGTGACGCCGCCGCGCATCATCCTCCGCGACGTCGCCGAACTGATCGCGAATCAGATCGTCGATGATCCGGAGAAGAGTCCGGTGTACGAGTTCGCGTTCACGAACTTCCGGTCCTCCATCCCCGCTGCAGAACAGCAGCGGCTCCGGAAGGAGGCATTGCAGGCGATCCGTACCGAGGTGCTTCCGGCCATGCGGAAACTGCACGCGTTCTGGATCGGTGACTATTACCCGAAAACGCGCGAGACGATCGGCTGGACGGCTGTGCCGCAGGGGAAGGAGTGGTACGCGTACGCGGTGCGCCGCGAGACGACCACCGAGCGCACTCCCGACGAAATTCACAACCTCGGCCTCTCAGAAGTGAAGCGCATTCGGGCGGAGATGGAGCGGATCAAGACGTCCACCGGCTTCGATGGCTCGCTCGAAGAGTTTTTTACCTTCCTGCGCACCGACCCGCGCTTCTATTACAACTCGCGCGAAGAATTGCTGGCTGCATACCGCAACATCGCCAAGCAGATCGATCCCGAGCTCACGCGCGTGTTCGGCCGCATCCCGCGCCTGCCGTATGGCGTCATTCCGGTGCCGGCGTACAGTGAAAAGGCCAATACCACGGCCTATTACATGGCGGGTTCGCCGGAGGCGCATCGGCCGGGGTATTACTACGTGAATCTGTATGACGTGAAATCGCGTCCGAAATGGGAAATGGAAGCATTGTCCTTGCACGAATCCGTTCCCGGACATCACTTCCAGATCGCGATCGCACAGGAGCTCGAAAACGGTCCGAAATTCCGCCGCGCCAGTCAGTTCACTGCGTATACCGAAGGGTGGGGGCTGTACGCGGAGTCGCTCGGACCCCAGCTCGGGATGTACACCGATCCGTATTCGAAATTCGGCCAGCTGACGTATGAAATGTGGCGCGCGGTACGGCTGGTCGTCGACACGGGCATGCATGCCAAAGGATGGACGCGACAGCAGGCGATCGATTTCTTCGTCGCCAATTCGAGCAAGCCGCTGCACGACATCGAAGTGGAAATCGACCGCTATTTAGCCTGGCCGGGTCAGGCGCTCGCGTACAAGAGCGGCGAACTGAAGATCAAAGAACTGCGCGCAAAAGCCGAGCGCGAACTCGGCGACAAATTCGACCTCCGCGCATTTCACGACGAGCTGTTAGGCGCCGGCGCGTTGCCACTGTCGCTGCTGGAAACGCGGATGGATGTGTGGGTGGCGAAGCAGAAGAGGGTGTTGCGCTGAAGCGGTAGTAGCGAGTGGCGAGTGGCGAGTTGCCAGGGCGGCGCTGGTATTGTTGACCAGGCGCTATCTGTTGACCAGTTGCCAGTTGCCAGTTGCCAGTTACCGCGCCTGTGCCGTCAGCCGCAGAC
>JALYOB010000391.1 GCA_030857085.1 Acidobacteriota bacterium
CACTCCCAAACTAAACACCCCAGCGGGCGACGTAGCCTCTTGCATCCACGTGAATGTACGGCCCGTGCGCTGAGTTCGCGTGATACACGCCCGCGCCGCCCTTGAGCCAGCCCCACTCGCGCGACTGGTCGAGCTCCTCGGCCACACCGAGGATGAACTTCGCATCGCCCGCATCGATGTGACCGTCGCGGTTCACGTCGTCCATGTTCCCGTCGCCGTCCGTGTCGATGAACACATCCATTGCATCGCCGTAGAGATGGCGCGAGTACGACGTCTCATTGCCGATGCGCGCGTTGTAGTACGGCGTGCGGAAGCCCGACATGACCGTGAAGCGGTCGAACGTCAGACCATGCTTTTCCTCGAGCTCGTGCTGCAGGATTTCGAGCTTGAGCAGAGCTTCCGTCCGGAGGATGAGGAACTTCGAAGATCCGTCCAGCTTGCACTGGAAATCCTTGAGTCGATAGTGATCCGAGACCTGCAGCGTCGCGTTCGCATTGCTGAGGCGCACGAACCCTTTCGGCGGCGCGTACGACGCCATCCCTTTGAGCGGTGCGCTGTACTCGCCGAGCTTGTAGCCGTCGAGCACGCCGTTCTGCACCCGGTCGTACGGCACCACGTTGGCGAGCGCGAGAGTCAACTCACGATTGCCTGAACGAACGCGCGCGTAGCCCGCATGCTCCCCGCCATCCGAATATGCGACGAGGCCGTCGTGGCGCACGCGCACATCGAATCCCTCCGGCACTTCCACCACCTCGTCGATCGGCAGATTGCCGATCTCGACCGTGTTTTCGGCCTGCGGCACGATGGGCACGAACAGATGCTGCACGTACGGCGGCAGCGATTCGAGCTGAATGCGCGAGCCTTCGCGCGCGTCACCGAGCGCGACAGTGGCGAGTGAGCAGAGGAGGAGCAGGTTCAGAGTTTTCTTCATCGTTTCGTGTGCCTGACAAAACGTCACTACCACAGACCTGATTTCGAGTTGTCTGCATGAGACTTGAAGTGGAATAGTCCCGGAGAACAGATGAGCAAGCCCATCATTGGAATCGGCGGCGACGTCGCCCACGCTGCAGGAACGCGCGATCGCGCGTTCGCGTACACGAACTACACAGAGTCGATTCGCCGCGCCGGAGCGATTCCGGTCGTGATCGCGCCGCAGCCCGAGAACGTCGCCGACCTCGTCGAGAAGCTCGACGGAATCGTGCTCGCCGGCGGCGAAGACTGCGATCCCGCGCTGTATCACGAGGAGCGGCATCCGTCGGTCACCCGGACCATGGAGCCGAACCGTCAATTGAGCGACGTCGCGCTCGCCAAAGCAGCGCGCGAACGCGGCATCCCCACGCTCGGCATCTGTCTGGGAATGCAGGTCATGAACGTCTCGGCGGGCGGCTCGCTCGTGCAGGACATCCGCTCGCACATCGACACCGAGATCCAGCACGAGAGCAAACCGGAAAACCGCGCGCGTCACGACGTCATCGTCGACAACGGAACGCGTCTCGCGAGCATCCTTCCCGAGGTGGAGTTCAACGTGAACTCGTCCCATCATCAGGCCATCAAAGATCTCGCGGACGGACTGCGCATCACCGCGCACGCGCCCGACGGCATCGTGGAAGGGCTCGAAGATCCGCGGCATCCTTTCTATGTCGGCGTGCAATGGCACCCGGAGGACATGAAAGGGGAGGAGTCGGCGGAGGCGTTGTTTCGCGCATTTGTCGAAGCGGCAAAGAAATACGCCGAGGAGAAATCGGCGGTCGCGGCGGCGGAATAGCGGTTTTTCCCCTCTCGTTCACGGACCGCGGAGGCTCCCGCCCTTGAACAGACGCATCATCCTTGCTGTCGCACTCGCGCTGACGCTCGCGCCGCAGACATTTGCCGCTCCGACGTGGCTCAAAGACGTCGCGGCCGCGCAGAAGGCTGCCAAAGCGAAGAACCAGCTCATCCTCGTCGACATGTTCGCGGACTGGTGCGGCTGGTGCCACCGCTTCGAGCGCGAAGTCTTCCCCGCCGAGGCGTTCCAGAAGGCGACGAATGACATCGTCCTGCTGCGCCTCAATACCGAGGATGGCAAAGAGGGGACGCAGTTCGCGCAGAAATTCGGCGTGACCTCGCTTCCGACGTTCTTGCTGCTCACGCCCGACCTCACCATGGCCGGCATGATCCGCGGCTACTCGCCTGCGCCCGATTTCGTACGCATGCTCGGCGAGACCCGTCAGAAGCACCAGCAGTTCCTCACCCGCGTCAAGAACGAGGCGAACCTCGGCAAGGACTACATGGGACGTCTCGAGCTGGCGAAAGAGTTCACGTCCCGCTCCGCGTTCAACGAGAGCGACCTTCGTCTGCGCAAGCTCGTCGCCGAGAAAGGCGTTCCCGTTGCGATTCGCGACGAGGCGTACTACCAGCTCGCGGTTTCGCAGGTGATGCAGTCGAAGTTCGATGATGCGGTGAAAACGATCGCGCAGCTCACGTCGCTGAGCCGCCTCGGCGAATCCGTCGAGCACGCGCGTCTGTTGCGCGCCGAGATCTACATGCAGCAGGGGAAGCTCGCCGCCGCGCGCGATGAGTTCCTCCAGTTCAAGGCTGCGTTCCCGAACTCGCCGCTCAATCGCAACGTCGATCAGGTGCTGCCCGAGATCGAGAAGCGCCTCGGCGGCAACAACTGAAGTCGAACTCGTCGCTGATGAAACGCGCTGTATCCGCAGTTCTGCTTTCTTTCTTTTTCGCTCTTCCTTCCTTCGCGCAGCTGCCCGGTTTTCCCGGCGCGGACGCGTTGCCGAAGGCGGCCATCGAAGGCTCGCTGCAGAAGCGAACCGGCGATGACGTCGAAGGGACGATCGTCGTCACGATCGCGGAAGGGTGGCACGTCAACTCGAACACGCCGTCGGAGGAGTTCGCGATTCCGACGGTGCTGAAGCTCGACGAGGCGACGGCGCAGCTCGTCGAAGCGCGCTATCCGCAGCATCAGATGAAGGCGTTCGAGTTCACGGGCGGCAAGTCGCTCGCCGTGTACGACGGCAAGTTCCCGATCGCGTTCCGCGCGAAGCTCAAGCCGGGTGCGACGAAGATCGCCGCCACGCTCCGCTTCCAGGCGTGCAGCGATCGGGTCTGCCTTCCGCCGAACAACGCGACCGCAGACATCGACGTGACGAAGATTGCGGCTGCGCCGGTTGCCGCGGCACCCGCGCCCGGCGGCGCATTCACGCCGCTGTCGGCGGCGCCGAAAGATGCGAAGCCCGCGCTGGGCAATGATCGGCTCGCGCAGACGTTCGCGTCGCGCGGATTGCCGCTGACGCTCGTGCTGCTGTTCATCGGCGGCCTCGCGCTCAATCTCACGCCGTGCGTCTTTCCGCTGATTCCGATCACGCTCGGCTTTTTTGCGATGCAGAGCGACGGGCGCCGCTCGCGCCGTTTCGCGCTCTCGTCGATGTACGTCCTCGGCATCGTGATCACCTACTCGACCCTCGGCGTGCTGGCTGCGCTCGGCGGAAAGTTGTTCGGCGCGTGGCTGCAGTTGCCGGTCGTGCTGATCGGCTTTGCGCTATTGATGCTCGTGCTGGCGACGTCGATGTTCGGCGCGTTCGACATTCAGCCGCCGCGCTGGATCGCGAATCAATCGCAGGGACGCGCGGGACTCGCGGGTGCGCTGTCTATGGGTCTCGTCATCGGCATCGTCGCCGCGCCGTGTGTCGGCCCGGTGGTGATCTCGCTCATCACGCTCGTCGCGCAGCTCGGCGATCCCGTCCTCGGCGGCGTCATGTTCGCCGCACTCGCATTCGGTCTTGGATTTCCGTACCTCGCGTTGCTCAACGCATTGCCGCGTCCCGGTGAGTGGATGGTGACGGTGAAGAAGGGGATGGGCTTCGTGCTCATCGCCATGGCGTTCTACTTCGTCCGGCCGCTGATCGGAGACGTCGCGTTTCGTGCAGGCGTTGCGATCGCGCTGCTGGTCGGCGCGGCGTTCCTCCTCATCTCGCGCGCGAAAGGTGCGCGCGCGCTGCGGCTCGCGGTCGGGGTGCTGCTGCTCGCGGGTGGCGTCGCGTTCGCAATTCCGCAGAAACATCGCGAAGGTGCGGAGTGGGGCAGGTACGACGCGAATGCGCTCGCGGCTGCGAAGACGTCGGGCAAGCCGGTGGTGATTGATTTTTACGCCGACTGGTGCATGCCGTGTAAGGAGCTCGACGAGAAGACGTTCACCGATCCTCGTGTGATCGCGCAGCTCGAACGCTTCACGCGCGTCAAGGCGGATCTCACCGCGGCGGAAGATGCGAAGACGAAGGCGCTGACGAAGGAGTACGGGATTCTCGGCGTGCCGACGCTCGTGTTCATCGACGCTCAGGGGAACGAAGTCACGTCCGCGCGCCTGACCGGCTTCGAGCCGCCGGACGCATTTTTGCAGCGACTCGCGCAGGTGAAATGATGGCCGTACTCACTTCGAAGCAGCGTCAATACCTGCGCGGACTCGCGCATCCGCTCACGCCGATCGTGCGCGTGGGGAAGGCGGGCGTGACCGAAACGCTCATCGCCGAAACGAAGAAATCACTCGAGTCGCACGAGCTGATCAAAGTGCGCATCGAGATCGATGAGAGCGCCGAGCGCAAAGAAGTCGCCGACCGCCTCGCCCGCGAAACCGACGCGCAACTCGCCGGCACGATCGGCAAAGTGGCGATTCTCTATCGCGAGCGCGAAGAGAAGCCGGAGATCAAGCTGCCGGGGTGAAGTAGCGCGTGGCGTGTGGCGAGTTGCCAGGGCGGTTTCGCCTGGGCGATGAGGTTCGGTGGTGCGCAGGTGTCATCCTGAGCCGCGAAGACGGCGAAGGACCTTCCAGTGCGCCACGGAGAAGGTC
>JALYOB010000392.1 GCA_030857085.1 Acidobacteriota bacterium
ACGTACTGCTGTTCGGCGACGAGGCCACCGAGGTGCCGATTTCCGAGATTCCGTACGTGCAGGTGGGGCCGTTTCACACCAACACCAAAGCGGGACTCGAGCTCGCGCAACGCATCCTGCGCCGCCGCAAGCACAACAACAAGCAGATCTTCATGATCACCGACGGCAAGCCGTCGGCGCTGCACGAGAACGGGAAGCTCTACACGAACTCGTTCGGCCTCGACATGAAGATCGTGAACCGCACGCTCGAAGAAGCAGACCGCTGCCGGCGCGCGGGCGTTCCGATCACGACGTTCATGCTGGCGACCGATCCGATGCTGGTGAACTTCGTCGAGCAGCTCTCGAAGATCAATCGCGGGAGAGCGTTTTACGCGTCACCGGATCGACTGGGGGAGTACATCCTCGCGGACTACATTCGGAATCGAAGAAAGTTCGTGCATTAGCGCGCCGTGTCATGCCGAGCGAAGTCGAGGCATCCCCCTCCGACTGGCCGACCATCGTGCTTCGGCAGGGGATCCCTCGACTTCGCTCGGGATGACACACCGTCCCCTACCTCCCACTCCGCCGCACTCCCTCCCGAATTCTTGGATCGATCCCGGGGCTGTAAAACTCCCGATACGGCCACGGCTCGTCGTTCACAAAGTTCGCGCTGTTCGAAAAGCCCCACACGCGAAAGTCGCGATTCAGTTCGTCCATCGACTTGCCGGTCACGGCGGACAGCGCGTCGTCGGTGTTGCGGCCTTTGGCGAACTCGGTGATCAACATGTTGACCGTCTGCGGCCGCGCCTCCAGATAGCGCACGAACGTCTGCGCCACTTTGTAGCCATGCTGCACGGCGATCGGGTCGACGCCGTTGGCCATCGCTGCGTCGAGCAGCGGCAGCGGGAGGACGAGCTCGGGCGCGGTGCCGTGGAACGCGTTCTCCTTCTGCGGCACGAGCTCCATCCGTTGCGCGAGTCCTTCCTGGAACCAGCGCGGCGCGTTGTCGCTCGTTGCCTGCGCCACCAGCGCGTGCGTCAGCTCATGCGTGATGATCGACACGACCTCGGGGCGGAACTGCTGCACGATCGCGAACGGGAAGAGGATCTCGCCGTCGTACAGGCCGAGGATGTGATCGGTGCCGGTGATGTCGTTGCGGAAGTCTTCCCAGAACAGCACGTTCACCGGAATGCGGCGCGGCTCGGGCAGGCCGAGCTTCGTGCGCAGACGCGCGAGCTCCGCTTCGAGCAGATCGCCGATGCGCGCGGCGATCGCCGGGTTCATGCCGGGATCGTGGCGAATGTCGAAATGCGCCGTCTGGATGACGATGCCCTGCTGCGCGAGCGCGCGCCGCAGATCGATCTGACGCAGACGCGCGGATGCGAGCTCCGCGTACTCCTTCGCGTGCACCCCGCCTAACAAATTCGCGGCGGTGTCGTAGTCGCCGATGTTCGCCAGCGCGTCCGCGATCGAGATGAGCGTGGCCGGATAACTCGACTGCTGCATGAACTGCTTCACGGCGTCGCCCGCCGCGAGCGCACGCGCGTCGCCGGAGCGATCGCTGCGCAGCAATGCGCGCAAACGCAGCACGAGCAACTCCGGTGAAACGGCGTCGGTCTTCGGCGTGATGTCTTCGGTCAGCGTGACGACGTCGCGCCACCGATTGTGATTCGCGAGCGCATCGGCCGCATGCAGCACGCGCTTGCGCGACGCAGGCTTGGTCGCGCGCGCGGGCAGTTCGAGCAGCGACTGCGCATCGCGCAATGCGGCCGCGTCTTCTTCATGCTTCCAGAACGTCGCCGGCACCACCCGCGCGCTGCGCGGCGCGAGCGTCGCCCCGCCCGGAACGTCGAGCGTTGCGCTGCCGATGCGGATGCGCAGCAGCTCGCCGGTCGCGAACGATTGCGCGTTCGGCGGAAGCACGATCGGCGTGCGGGAAAGCGTCGCGCTGCGCACGAGCGGCTCGCTGGTGCCGAGGAGCGAGACCATCGACATCGTGCGAACGTCGTGCAGCAGTGCGAACAGCCGCGGCTCGCGCACGAGCTCCTCGCGCGTCCGCGGCTCGAGCATCCACGCGGTGCGCAATTCCTGCTGCGCCTGATCGATGCTTCCGTTGGCCGCGGCCTGCATCGCCCGGTCGTAATAGAGGCCGGCATCGCGCGAGCCGTTGAAGCGCTCCACGCCGCGATAGCCATCGAGCGACGCGGCGGCTTCGAGGAGGATGTCATCGCGCAGCGGCGGCAACGCGAGTGCGCGATCGAATGCGCGGCGCGCCCCAGCCTCGTCGTTGTGTGCGAGTGCGATCCGCGCGCGGACGATCTCGGCGAGCTGCGTCCGTGCGACCGAGGCGAGGCCGCCGATCGGATCGGCATCGGTGCCGGGAACGGTCACCGGCGCGCCGCTCTGCAGCATCCACAGCAGCGCCACATCGCGCGCCTCGGCGGATAAGTCGCGCGGCATGCGCGGCTCGTCGCCGCGTGCGAGCGCGTTGCGCAAGGGAACGAGATCGCGCAGCTCGACGAAGCCGAGCGGTTTCGCAGGCGGTGCAACCACGCGCTGCAGCGCGATCGGATTCATGGCCGCGAGTCCGAGGGCGGCGATCGCGAGGAGAACGCAAACGGTGGAGAGGATGCGCAGCCGCGAACGAATGAGCGCAGCAAATGCGGCAAGGAGAATGGCCGCGATCAGCAGCGGCGTGCGTGCGGCGCGCCGTGTCTCCGGCCGCTCCACCGTTCGCGGCCCGCCCGGCTCCTCGGCCAGCGTGAGCACGTCGTGCACCACCCACCGCCCGCCCACGCGGCGCATGCGAAAGAGGAGGCCGTCTTCGTAGCCGCTGCGAAACGTGACGCGAAACGCGACGTCGCTGGCGCTGTTCTGCACGGTGTGCAACGTCCACTTCGCCTGCTCGCGAGGACCCGTGCGTGCGGCGAGCTCGCGCAACGCGTCTGCTTGCGGCAACGCGCGCAGCGGCGCGGCGGGGGCGAGGCTCGCGAGCAGCGCCTGCGGTCCGCGCGCAAGAAAGTCCGCGGCGATCGTCACGGCCGCTCGTTCGGCGTCGCTGATCGGACGGGGATCGGCGCTCGCGGCGAGCGCAACGACAAGCGCCACGACGAGCGCGACCAGAAGAACGGAGGCGCGTTTCACGAGAGGGCGATGCTAGCGGAATTGCGTTGCAGCCGCTGCCGTTTCGAGCCGCGATGCGCAAATTATTTGCGGTCTTCCTCGGCGTCTCTCAGATCGTTTTCTCCGCTGCGGCGAACGAGGTCTCGTATCGCTCGCTGCAATCGGGCTCGGCCACCGGTCCGACGCCGATCCACGACCGCGGCATTCACGGCGAAGGGCAGATCATCGCCGTGCTCGACACGGGCGCCGACTACAACTCCTGCTATTTCGCGGAGCCCGACAACTCGCCGCCGCCGATCAACACCGGCTCGCCGCAGGGCGGACTGCAATGGCAGAACGTCGACACCTCGCGCCGCAAGATCATCGCGTACGACTTTCTCTTCTCGTGCGATCAGTATCCGAATGCGACCGGCTGTGAGAAGCCGGGTACGCCCGATGCGCTCGACAATCAGGGACACGGCACGCACACCGCCTCGATCGCGGCGGGCGATCGCGGAACGCCGCTCGCGCATGACTGGGCGGACGCGCTTGCGACGGGCGCGAAGCTGATCATTCAGGACGGCGGTCTCGTGAACGGCGACGCGTGCACGCAGTTCTCCGGCGTCGGCTGTCCCGCGCAACTCACGCCGGTATTCGAGCAGGCGTACCGCCAGGGCGCGCGCATTCATTCGAACTCGTGGGGCGATCGCCAGGGCAATCTCGCTGCGCCGCCGACGGCGAACTATGCGCAGAGCGCGCGCGACGTCGATGCGTTCGTTTACTCGCATCCCGACATGCTGATCGTCTTCAACACCGGCAACCTCGGCGTGAAGGCGGCGACGCCGAAGTATTCGCTCTCCGCGCCCGGCTGCGCGAAGAACACGCTGCAGATCGGCGGCACGCGCACGCTGACGAACAACGACGACACCCTCGCGTTCTTTACGCTTTTCGGCCCGACGCGCGATGGCCGCATCAAGCCCGATCTCGTGGCGCCGGCGCGCGTCGTCTCGGGCAGCCGCGATCTCGACAACAACCCGAAGACGTGCGACGACTCGCGCCAGGATGGGACGTCGTTCGCCTCGCCGACGGTCGCCAGTGCGGCGGCGCTCGTGCGGCAGTACTACACGGATGGTTTTTACCCGAGCGGCGTGGCGACGCAGTCGAATCGCTTCACGCCGAGCGCCGCGCTGCTGAAAGCGACGTTGATTGCAGCCGCGCGCGCGGTGCCGTATCGCGGCGACATCGTCACCGGCGGCAAGGTGGAAACGCTGCCGGTGCCCTCGCACGAGCAGGGGTGGGGTTTTCCGGTGCTCGACGACGCGCTCTATTTCCCGGGCGACGCGAGCAAGCTGCGCGTGATCGACGTGCCGCTCGAAGCCGGACTCGCGCAGGGCGCGGCGGCGACGGTGAAGGTGAATGTGAAGAGCGGCACGCCGTTCAAGGCGGTGCTGGTGTGGACCGATCCTCCCGGCCACCTGGCGGGCGTCAGCGACTCTTCGATGCAGCTCGTGAATGATCTCGATCTGCAGGTCCGCACTGCCACCTCCACCCGTTTCGGGAACGGCGCAACTCCGGACCGGCTGAATAACGTCGAGGTGGTGTCGATCCCGAATCCGGAAAGCGGCACGTACAGCATTGATGTGCGTGCGGATCGCATCGGGTTCGGCGGGCGGCAGGGGTATGCGTTGGTGGTGATTGGCGATGTGAGCGCGGTTTCTTCGAAAACGCGCTCGGTTCGTCGCTGATATGGAG
>JALYOB010000812.1 GCA_030857085.1 Acidobacteriota bacterium
CTTCCCAATCGGCGGTCGATTGCGGCGTTTCAAACTCCGCACGCTGCGATGCGAGCCACACCCGCGCACTTGCAAGCGCATCCTCCGGCTTGCGGCGCTCGACGTCATCGAGCCACGCACGCAACTCGGGCGCGGAGCCGAAGACCTCGTTCACATCGAGCAGCGACAAACCAACGGGATCGAGCACCGCCCACGCGAGTTCCGGCCCATGCAGCTGCTTCTGAACGCTCTCGATCAATTCCGCGTTCTCACGCACATACGTCCGCGCCGCCTCGGCCAGACGCGCCCGCAACGCCTCCCCCGCGTCGGCCCACGTGCGCGGTTCCGCGATGTGTTGCTGCTGTTCTTCTTCGTCGTCCGCTTCGAGCGCGACGTCCGCGTACAACAACGCGGCGCCACTGTTCTGCGCGCGTTTCCACGCGGCGTCGGTCGTCGTGACGAGCACACGCACGCCTTTGATGTTGCGCAGTCCCTCGACGACGCCCGTCCAGCCGCGCTCGCGAGTCGCATCGACGAAGACGAGCAGCGGCACGCCGAACGCGCGCGCCTTCTTCGCCAGCTCGCGCGGAATCAAACCGTCGAAGCGCACGCGCCACGCGGCAGGCATGCCGCTGTGCAGAAACGCACGCGCAACGACGTCCCGATCCGCGCCGTGAATCACGACCACGTTCGCGCGCACGAACGCCGACTCGACGTCCTGACTCCGCGCATCCTCGGCACCGACAGCCTCGAACGCAGGCAGCGTCGCATCGATGAGCTTCAGCCGCTCGCGCACATCGACCGCGGTCGCACTTCGCGAGGCAGCGAGCCAGCTGCTGAGAAACAAAAACTCCTGCTCATCCATGGACAGCGACGATTCGCCGATTTCTTCGACGACGAACACGCCGCGCAATGCATCGATCTGTTTGCGTGAGAACTCCGCCCGCTCCAGCGCCATGCGCGCTTCGCCATCGAGCTGTCCCGCCGCCGCGCTGATCGAGCGCACCCACGGCGCAACCGGCTCGAAGCTGACGAAGCGATGCGTCGCGTTCGGATGTTGTTTGAAGCGCGTGCGCAGCGCGGCCGCATCGAATGCGCCGCCGGCCTGCACGACTTCCAGCAGGGTCCCGCGCGGTTCGACAACCTCGACCACGCCGTCGCGCAGACGGTACTCGTTCGCTGCATCGCCGCGCAGACGATGAAGCGTGTAGAGATGCAGCTGACGGAAAGGACGCAACGCGCTCGGCGCGCCGGGAAACGGCATAGCGGCGGAGGATATCGCGTCAGACCGGCAGCAATTGCGGACGCTTCGCCGTAATCCCGTCGCCGGACGAGCGCCCTCGCAGATGGCGCCAGATCCACGGCAGCAGATGCCGTCGCGTCCACGCGAGCTCCGCGCGTGCGATGTCGCCGAACGTCGGCGCATGCGGATCCGGCAGCGGATCGGCCCAGGAGGGATCGTCGTGGATGCCGAGGTGATAGGCGAGCGCTTCGGCGATCCGGGCGTGACCGAGAGAGTTCGCGTGCAGACGATCGTCGGACCAGAGCCGCGGATCGGAAGCGACCGGATAAGCGGCGAGATCGCAGAGAACCGCGCCGCTGCGCGCGCACGCCGCGCGGATCGCATCATCGAGCACCGTCACGCGATCGCGCAGCATCCGTGCGAGCGGCATGACCGGACTGAGATCGGGAAGCGTGAACGTCACCACGGTCGCCCCCTGCTCGATAAGCGCGCGCTGCATGGTCTCGAGATCCGCCGCGAACGCGTGCACATCGAACCTGCGCCGCAGCACGTCGTTCGTGCCCGCGACGACGCTCGCGAGATCGGGCCGCATCGCCAGCGCGGGCGCGAGCTGCTCGTCGAGAATCTGCCGCGTCGTCCGTCCGCGAATGGCGAGGTTGGCGTAAAGCAGGCTCCCCTGTTCCGCAGCGATTTTCTCCGCGAGACGATTGGTCCAGCCGCGATACCCGCCGCGATCATCCGGATCATCGAGCCCTTCGCTCGTGCTGTCGCCGATCGCGACGTAGCGTTCGAATCGCATTCACGGGGATTGTAGCGACGGGAGACGACGAG
>JALYOB010000393.1 GCA_030857085.1 Acidobacteriota bacterium
GAGCGAATGGGGTGGTGGCGGTGGGGGACGTGGTGGCTGAGGGGTAGTTGTCGGAGGTTATCCGTTGTCCGTTATCCGTTTGGTGTGATGCCTCGCGACAGCGCACCTTCAACGGAGAACGGATAACGGAGAACGCGCGCGCAGCGCGCTCGCTACCTTCCGATCATGCGCTGAATCTCCCGCGCCTGATCGAGGTGCATCTGCGTGCGGTCGCGCATCATCTCGAGGGTCGAGCGGAGTTTGCGATCCTGCGCGCTCGGCATCAGCGTCGTGCGCATGGTCTCGAGCGCGGTCTGGTGCATTTCGATCTGGCTGCCGATGTAGGCGCGATCGAACTCAGGACCGCTCATGCCGCGCAGCATCGACATCTTCATGTCGACCTGCTTGTCGAGCACGCTCGTGACGGGATTGCGCATCGTGCCGTAGCCGCCCGACTCGAGCGCCGCGTTCGCGTTCTGATGTTCGGTGATCATCATCTGCGCGAAGTCGCGCACCTGCTGCGAGGAGGCGCTGGTGAGTGCAAACTGCGCGAGCTCGATCTCGCCGTTGTTGATCGTGCGCGCGATTGCGCCCGCGTCCGCATCAGTGACGGTGTTCATGCCCGTCGACGAGCTGCTCGTCTGGGCCACAGCAGACTGCACGGTTGCGTCCGTGCCGGTGCGGCACGAGGTGAGTAGCGTGATTCCGATTGTTGCGATGAGTAACGTGGTCTTCATGCCTTGCACTCAGTGCAAGACGTGAGCACTCAGCATTGCGGGAGATGTAAGAGATGGTGTCAGGTTGTCCGTTGTCCGTTGAGGGTGATGTCTCTCTCTGGGCCGCCCGGAACGGACAACGGAGAACGGAGAACGCGGCGCCGCGCGCCGCCCGCTACCTGCGCGCAAAATCAATATGCCCCTGCTCCACATCCACATGCATGAGCTTCACGCGCGTCTTGTCGCCGATGTCGAGCCCTTCCGCGCCGCGGACGATCTTTCCTTCCACCGGCGGCTGGAAGATGCGCACCCAGGTGCCTTTTGAGGACGCGCCGGTGACGACGCCTTCGAACGACTCGCCGACGCGATTGGAGAGCATGTAGGCCGCGGCTGCTTTGCGCGTGACGCGTTCGACTTTGTTCGCCGCGTCTTCCTGCTTCGTGCAGTGCTCTGCCAGCGTGGCGAGCTCGTCGACGGTGTACGGCTGCGGCTCGCCCGCAAGCGCGGCTTTGACGAGGCGGTGGGTGATGAGATCGGGATAGCGGCGATTCGGTGCGGTCGAATGCGTGTAGTCCTTCACCGCCAGGCCAAAGTGTCCGGCCGGTTTCTCGCCCGCTTCTTCGACGACGTATTCGCCTGCGCCCATCGCCTTCACGATCGACAGCGAGAGATCGGGGAAACGCATCGGATCCGCTTTGCGGCGCCGCTGCAGAAATTCTTCGAGCGCCTTTGCATCCGCATCGGGCGGCAAGCGTTCGCCCAACTCCTCGGCGATCTTTTCGATGCGATCCCATCGCTCCGGCGAGCGCACCACACGGCGGATGCTCGGCAGCTTGTGCCGCGCGAGAAAACGGGCAGTTGCGCCGTTCGCCGCGATCATGAAGTCTTCGATCAGAAGACGCGCGTTGTTGCGCCGCGACTGCCTGAGGTCCACGACCTGACCATCACGCAGCACCGGCTTCGCCTCGATCGTGTCGAGATCGAGCGCGCCGTTCTCGTGACGCAGCTGGCGCATCCGATCGGCGACGCGATCCTGCAGCCGCAGAGCGTCTGCGAGGCCGGAGACGTTCGCGAGCTTCTCCGGCTCTTCTTCCTCGCCGTCGAGCCACGCGGCCACGCGGTCATACGTGAGCTGCGCGTAGTTGTGCACCAGCGCGCGATACACATCGTCTTCCGCGACCGTGCCGTCTTCGCGCACGGTCAGCTCGATCACCAGCGCCACGCGATCTTCGTTCTCGTTGAGCGAGGTGAGATCGGTCGAGAGCTTCTCGGGCAGCATCGGGAAGATCTTCGCGGCCGTGTAGACCGAGGTTGTGTTGTGCTGCGCGTGGGCGTCGAGGGGGGAGTCTTTGGGAACCAGCGCGTCGACGTCGGCGACGCCGATGTAGATCTTCGTAGCGCCGTTGCCCGCGTCCTCGGCCCAGGTGAGCTGATCGAGATCGCGCGACTCGTCGTTGTCGATCGAGCACCAGCCCCACTCGCGCAGATCGCGCATCACGCCGTCGCTCTCCGCCGGCCCGTCGATGCGCGCAAGCTGCTGCTGCGCCGCTTTGTCGAAATCGGGCTCGAGCCCTTTGTCGATCATCGCCTGCCGCGCGATTTCAGCGAGGAGCTCTTCGTGCTTGCGATTCATGCCGCACGACGGTATCACCGTCACGTGAATGCCGCGCCCGCGGGCGACAACGCCACGCTGTACGAATTGGGTGAGGTCAGCGCCGCCGCATTGCACGAGGCTGCACGGGCGATGCGCGCGCAACCGAACGTGCTGGCGGTGATCCCCGGCCACTCCTCGCTGTACGTGATTCGCGGCGAAGGTGCGGTGCGCACTTCGGTCATTCGCCAGCCGCGCGAGCATCGCATCCGCGTCTCCTTCGACGGCGCCGACCTTCCGGAGCTGCTCGCGCGCGTTCCTCGCGACGAGTTTCTCGCGCGCATCCCCGCTCTCCGCCTCACCGCGCGCTACCTCGGATTTCGCGGCGGTTTTGCGTATCTCGACGGCTGGCCTGCGGAATGGTCGATGCCGCGCCGCGCGACTTCGCGTCCCGTCGCGCGCGGTTCGTTCGCCATCGCCGGCTCCGTCGCCGGCTTCTACCCCATCGACTCCCCCGGCGGCTGGAACCTCCTCGGCCGCACGGACGCGGATGTCGAACACGCGTTCGTGCCTGGCGACACGATCGTGCTTGAACTCGTCGAACCCGCGGAGCTCCTGTCACGCCCGACGCAGAAGCAGGCGAAGGCGAGTTTGCGTCACGCGGAACTCATCGCCTCGCCGCTCGTGACGCTGGTCAATGATCCCGACTGGTCGAACGTCGATCGCGGCATCGCCCCCGGCGGCCCATTCGACGACGTCGCTGCCGCGCTTGCGCGCCGTGCGGTCGGCGGTGATGCCGATCTGCTCGAATGCGCGATGAGCGGACCGCGCCTTCGCTTCACGCGCGACGCGGTCACCGCCTGGTGCGGACCCGATCTGGACGTGCGCGTGCAGCGCGTGCGGGCGGGAGAAGAGCTCGCGTTCGGACGAATCGAAGGAGGCCTGCGCGGCTATCTCGCCATCGGTGATGAAGAAGGGGTCATCGCACGCGCATCACGCGACGAGCGCCACGTCATTCGCGCGTTGCGCGGTCCGCACGACATCGGCCTCACGCAAGTCGAATGCGACGTCACGCCGCAGCTCAATCGCATCGGCATCCGGCTGCGCCCGCGAACGCCGCTCGAGTTCACCATCCCCGCCGACCTTCGCTCGTGCGGCATGCAGTGCGGAACGGTGCAGCTCCATCCCGATGGCAGTCTGGTGGCGATGGGGCCGGAGCATCCGGTCACCGGCGGCTATCTGCAGCCGATGACCGTGCTCACGTCGGAAAGGTGGAAGCTCGCCCAGCTCACGCCAGGCGAGATGGTCACGCTGATCGCTCAGCCGCCGTACTGATATCCCGCGCGGCTGGTCACGCGGAACTCCGGATTTCGCACCGAAACTTCGACTTTCTGGAACCCGCGCTCGCCCCGTCCGTGACGCGAGCGATAGGTGATGAGGTAGTAGCCGGCGTTCGCCTCTTCCACGCTCTTCACCGCGTTCTGGAACGTCGTGTTGTATTGAAAGTAGCGGCCGCCGGTCGACTCCGCGATCTCGGTGAGGCGCTGGTGGAAAATGGGGCTGGTCGCGACCTCGAGCTGCAACTGCGCGGCGTGGACGGAGACGTTCGCAGCATTGAGCGAGGCGAGCATCGGATCGAGATAGCGGCTGCGGCTGAGCAGCATCTCGTTGCTGATCGCCTCGTCGCGATCGGCGATGCCGGGCGAGAAGAGAATCACGTTCTTCCGTCCGCGGATGCCGCGCACGCTGTCGGCGAGAAGGTCGAGCGCCTGATAGACCGTGCCGGTCTTGTTGACCATCTGCTTGCTGTTGATCGTCCGCACGATCGACGGCGCGTCGCCGCTGCCGCTCGCTTTGGTGAGGCCGCGGCCATAACGCGCCGCGTCATCAATGGCCCGCTCGAGCTGAGTGCGATCGTTCGAGAAGTCGCTGTAGATCTTGAGGCGCATGTCATGGCCGGCAATCGCGACAAAGTCGGTCGGCTTCATCTGATTGCGGACGAAGTCGCGCGCGGCCTCGCGTGCGAGCGCGAGCTGCGAGCTGAGCGCGCCCGGGTCGGAAGGCTTGTCGAAAAAGAAGATGAAGTAGCGGTCTTCATGCACGCGCTCGACTTTGAACGGCGCGTTCTCTTCGCGCTCGTTGAGCAGCTGGCGATTGGTGAAGTAGTCGACCGAGTCGATGGTCTGCGCGACGCCGTTCTCTTTCACAACAAAGTCTTCGGGCGTGAGCCCGAGGATCTGATTGCCGCGAGCGTCGGTGACGGTGACGTCGAGGAGGACGGCATTGACCTCGATCTCTTCACCGAAAGGCTGCTGTCGTTGTTGGGCAAAGGCGGGAACTGCAAGCGCAAGAAGCGCAAAGAATGTTGCGAACAGTCGCATAGATGAATCTCCTGACGAATTTCGCAACGGGAGCGGTGTAGGGGCGATTCCGCGTTCACCGTTTCGCGTTCGCGAACGACCGGGGGCCTCCGGCGGCCGGGGCCGCGGGCCCCGGACCCCGCTTGCAGGCCAAGCCTCCGCGACACTCGTGCGAACTTGAAC
>JALYOB010000394.1 GCA_030857085.1 Acidobacteriota bacterium
ACCACCCCTCCCCAAACTGGTCTGAAACATGCCACGCCTTTCCCGTGCTCGACACGCTCGACCTCGTCCGTGACGAGAAACGCATTGCCGCGTTGCGGCGGTATGACATCCTGGACGCTCCCGCGGATCGGGCGTTCGACGACATCACCCGGCTCGCGACGCACATCTGCAGCACGCCCGTCGCGGCGATCAACCTCATCGACGAGAACCGGCAGTTCTTCATCTCCGAGATTGGTGTGGGGGTGCGGGAGATGGGACTCGAGGTCTCCATCTCCACGCATGCGCTCGCCGAAGAGGATGTGCTCGTCGTCCCCGACCTGACCAGCGATGCCCGTTTCGCCGGACGCCACGATCCACGCTTCCGCTATTACGCCGGCGTCCCGCTGCGCACGCCCGACGGTCATGCGGTTGGCGCGCTCTGCGTGCTCGACGTCGTGCCGCGCCTCCTCAGCCATCAGCAGCTCGACGGCCTCCGCGCGCTCGCGCGGCAGGTCATGACACAGCTCGAACTGCGCCGCACCGTCGCCGCGCAGGAAAAAGCCGCGGCCGCATTGCGCGAGAGCGAAGAACGTTTTCGCGCCGCGTTTCACCACGCCGTCATCGGCATGGTCCTCACCGACACTGCCGGGCGCGTACTGCGCGTCAACGGCGCATTCGAACGGATCGTCGGTCGCACGGCCGCGGAGCTCATCGGCCGCGACTCCTACGACTACACGCATCCCGACGATCGCAATGCGAACGTTCAGTGGATCCGCAGCATCGGCGCTGAAGAGATCGAGTATGCTCGCTTCGAGAAGCGCTATGTGCGGAAGGACGGCTCGATCGTCTGGGCGTACGTGCACCTGTCGCCCGTCGCCGATTCGAACGGCGAAACGAGCTCGCTGGTCGCGATTGTGGAAGACATCACCGAACAGCGGCGCACGCGGGAGGAGCTCGTCGAAACGCGCCGCCGCCTCGACTCCGCGCTCATTGCAGGCGAGGTGGCCACATACGAATGGGAGATGAATTCGGACCGCGTCTGGGGCGATCCGAATTTCGATCGCATTTTCGGCGTCGCGCGCGACGCGGACGGCACCGCGCCGCTCGAGCGCTTCATCGCCGCCATTCATCCCGACGACCGGGCCGCGGTTCAGCAGAAGATCGACGAGTCGGTTCGCACGCGCGGCGACTATGAAGCCGAATACCGCATCGTCACTGCGGTGCCCGAACGTTGGGTGATTGCACGCGGCCGCATCGACGTCGACGAGCGCGATCACACGCAGCGCTTTCACGGCGTCGTGCTGGACATCAGCGCGCGCAAGCGGCTGGAAGAAGAGCTCGCGCGCCGCACGCACATTTACGACGCGATTCTCTCCACGACCGACGATTTCGCGTATCTCTTCGATCGCGACGGCAAGTTTCTGTTCGCCAATCGCCGTCTATTGACCGTCTGGGGCAAAACGCTCCCCGAAATCGTCGGCAAAGACGTCTACGACCTCGGATACCCCGAGTGGCATGCCGACATGCACATGCGCGAGATTCGGGAGGTGATCGAAGAGAAACATGCGATCACCGGCGAAGTGCCCTATACCGCGCCCACAGGCATCTTCGGCGTCTATGAATACATTTTCTCGCCCGTATTCGGCGCCAATGGTGAAGTGGAAGTCATTGCCGGCACGACGCGCGACGTCACCGCGCGCAAACGTGCCGAGGAGGCACAGCGGACGCTTGCGGAACAGTTGCGGCTTGCGCTCGACGCGGCGCGCATGGGGTGGTGGCAGGTCGATCTCGACAGTGGGCGCGTGTACTGGGACGACCGCGTGCGGGCGATTTTCGAGCTCGGCGCCGAGGCGGCGAGTTACGACGCATTGCGCGAGCGTATTCATCCTGATGATGCGGCCTGTGTCGAGGAGGCATTCCGCACCGCGACCGATCCGCACAATCCGCAGCCTTACAGCGTGCAGTTTCGCGTGACGCTGCCCGACGGCACGTTGCGCTGGATTGCGTCGAAAGGACAGGCGACCTTCGAGGGAGAAGGGGAGTCGCGGCGCGCGACGCGCTTTGTCGGCGCAACGCTCGACATCACCGAGTCGAAGGTGGCCGAGGCGGCTTTGCAGGCGAGCGAATCACGGTTCCGGCAGCTGGCGGATGCAATGCCGCAGCTCGTATGGACGGCCGACGCGGAAGGCCACGTCGATTACTTCAACCGGCCGTTTTATGAATACACCGGCACTGTGGAAGGCTCCGTTGGCAATGAGGCATGGAACGACGTCCTGCATCCGGAGGATCGCCCGCGCGTGCATGAGGCGTGGAGCGACGCGCTTGCGCGCGGCTCGCGCTTCGAGGCGGAGTTCCGGATGCGCCGGGCGGCCGATGGCGCATATCGCTGGTTTGTCGGACGCGCGCTCGCGGTGCGCGATGTGGCGACGGGTGAGGTGCGCTGGTTCGGCACGAGCACCGACGTCGACGATCAACGCCGGCTCCTCGAAGAAAATCAACGCCTCCTCGGGTCGGAGCGCACGGCGCGTTCCGAGGCGGAGCGCGCGAGCCGGATGAAAGACGAGTTTCTGGCGACGCTCAGTCATGAACTGCGCACGCCGCTCAGTGCGATTCTCGGCTGGAGCCAGATTCTCGCGGACGGCGGCAATCAGCCGGAGGAAATCGCGGAAGGCGTTGCGGTCATTCAGCGCAATGCGCGCGTGCAGGCACAGATCATTGAAGACCTGCTCGAAATGAGCCGCATCATTTCCGGCAAAGTGCGGCTCGACGTGCACGAACTGGAGATCGCGGAGGTGATCGATGCCGCGATCGACACAGTGCGTCCCGCAGCCGCGGCAAAAGGGGTGGAGATCGTTTCCGAGCTCGATTCGATGCCGCAGCCATTGTGCGGCGACGCCAATCGCCTGCAGCAGGTGTTCTGGAATCTGCTCAGTAATGCGGTGAAATTCACGCCTGCGTCCGGCCGCGTTTCCGTGCGGCTCGAGACGAAGCACAATGAGGTGGAGGTGCGGGTGACGGATACGGGCGAAGGCATTCGTCCCGATTTTCTCCCGTACGTCTTCGACCGTTTCCGTCAGGCCGACGCGAGCACGACCCGCCGTCATGCTGGTCTGGGGCTCGGTCTGGCCATTGTGAAGCAGATTGTGGAACTGCACGGCGGCACTGTACGCGCGTCGAGCGAGGGTCCGGGGAAAGGCGCGACGTTCACTGTCGCGCTGCCGTTTCTCGCCGCGCATGCGGAAGCGGAGGCCGGCACAGACGATCGCCGCGTCCTGCGCAATGCGGCGGATGCTCCCGACAGTGCGCGCGACCAGCTCGCCGGTCTGCGCATTCTGGTGGTCGACGACGAGGAGGACAATCTCCTGATCGCCCACCGCATTTTCACCGAGCATGGCGCGCACGTGAGCACTGCCCGTTCTGCAGGGGACGCATTGGCAGCTCTCCAAGCCGCGCCGTTCGATGTGCTGGTGAGTGATATCGCCATGCCGGGCGAGGATGGCTTTTCGCTGTTGCGCAAGGTGCGCGAACAGTTCCCCGATCTGCCGGCGCTGGCATTGACGGCATATGCGCGGCCGGAGGATCGGGAGAACGTATTGCGCGCCGGGTATGACGCGCATCTGGCGAAACCGGTCGAGGCCTCGCAGCTCGTGGCTGCGGTGGCCGGGATCGTGTGAGCCTGACGCCTCTCAGTCGAAATCCACAAGCTCGTTTCGTAGCGGAATCTCCAGCGTCCGTGTGACACCGCTGCTGCGGAAATGATCGAACACGTACGGCAGGCCGTCGCAGGCGATGTTGGAGTTCGCGTCGCAGACGTGGAGGTGGAGATGCGGTTCGGTCGAATTGCCCGAGTTGCCGAGTCGGGCAAGGGGGGTGCCGCGTTGCACGGAGTCTCCGGGGCGGACGCGCAATGAGCCGGGTTGCAGGTGCGCATAAACGACGTACGCACCATTGCCGACGTCGAGCACGATGAAATTGCCGGCGATCGTGGTCAGGTCGATCGGCACGGCGGGCGGGTCGGCGGGAACGTTCTCCGGAATGCCGTCCTTCACGCTCGCCACAATCCCGTCGGCCACTGCGAGCACATCCTGTCCATAGGCGTAATAGCTCGCATTGACCTTGCGATTGCCACTGAACGTCGCGCCGCGCGAGTCGATTTTTACCCAATCGATTGCGAATCGCTGCGCGTTGGCGAGGCGGCCATTGATTTCCGTCACTGCGCGCCTGTGGCCAGTGTCATTGGCCGGACCATTGGCGGCAAGCCATGACGTGCCGTGCAGTGGCGCGCCGAGGACGAACGGCGTGGCGAGGCGGACGGAGGTGAGCGGACCGTTGAAGACGCCGATGTTCGTGACGATGCGATGCGTCAATGCGGCGGGGAGTGCGGCGACGGAGTCGAACGTCTGCCACAGAAATGCGGCCGTGAGCTCGTCCGGCCGGATGGTGGTTGTGCCGTCGAAGAGGATCGCTTCAGTTCTGCGCCGGAGTAGCTCGCGAGCGGCTGGCCGGTCGCGGGATTGACGACGTCGAGCGACTGCACCGTGACGTCACGATTGCCGTCATTGCGGAGGAGCAGTTCCCACAGCAGATGCTGCTTGCCGTGCGAGGTCACATATTGCGGCGCCGAGACCGGTACCACGCGCAATTCCGGCGACGTCCGTACCGCCCGCTGTTTCCCGAAAACCGACGTTGCGAGGAGGAGGACGAGCGTCGCGATGAGCCTGCGCATGCGGGCGTGACGTGCAGCGATCGCGCCCGGCGTACGCGGATGACAATGCTCAGGTCATCCTTTAAATGCAAAGCATGCTTGACATCGCCGGATCGCGAACCTACGATGTCGATGGAAAGCAACC
>JALYOB010000395.1 GCA_030857085.1 Acidobacteriota bacterium
ACGTCGGCAAGGGCTTGTTCGCCGGGGACGGTTACTGGAATGGCTGAGACGTTCTACATCGACGCGATTCGCGAGGCGATGATGGAAGAGATGGCGCGCGACGAGCGCGTGTTCCTCATCGGCGAAGACGTAGGCGTCTATGGCGGCGCGTTCAAGACGAGCGCTGGCCTCATCGACAAATTCGGTCCGGAGCGTGTGATCGACACGCCGATCTCCGAGATCGCCATCATCGGCGCGGCTTCGGGCGCGGCGCTCATGGGCATGCGGCCGATCGCGGAGATGCAGTTCATCGACTTCATCACCTGCGGCTACGACATGCTCGTGAACTTCTCGGCGATGAACAGCTACCTGTTCGGCCGTGCGTGTCCGATGGTCGTGCGCGGACCGGCCGGCGGCGGCACGCATGGCGGGCCGTATCACTCGCTGAATCCCGAGGCGATGTTCATGAATCGGCCGGGGCTCAAGATCGTCGCGCCGGGAACCGCATACGACGCGAAAGGTCTGCTCAAAGCCGCGATTCGCGACGACAACCCGGTGCTGTACATCGAGCACAAATACCTCTACCGGCGCATCAAGGAAGAACTGCCCGAGGAGGATTACGTCGTGCCGATCGGCAAGGCGAAGGTGCGGCGCAAAGGGAAAGACCTCACCATCCTCACCTGGGGCGCCATGATCTACGTCGCGGACGATGCGGCGGACGAGCTGGCGAAAGACGGCGTCTCGGCCGAAGTGATCGACCTTCGCTCCATTCTGCCGTTCGACGAAGAGGCGATTCTCGAATCGGTGGCGAAGACGAATCGCGTCATCATCCTGCACGAAGCACCGCTGACCGGCGGCGCGGGAGCCGAGTTCGCGGCGCGCATCGCGGAGAAAGCATTCGACTACCTCGACGCGCCGATCAAGCGCGTCGCGTCGCTCGACGTTCCCACCCCTTACTCGCCGCCATTGGAAGCGGCGGCGCTTCCTGATAAAACCCGCGTGCTCGCCGCGGCGCGAGAACTGCTTGCGTACTAATCGCATCACCACGGATTGGAAAAATCACCATGGCACATGACGTCGTAATGCCCCAGATGGGCGAATCCATCGCCGAAGGCACGGTCTCGAAATGGCTCAAGAACGTCGGCGACAAAGTCGAGCGCGATGAGCCGCTGCTCGAAATCTCCACCGACAAAGTCGACGCGGAAATCCCCTCGCCCGCCGCTGGCGTGCTGACCGAGATTCTCGCGAAGGAAGGCGATACCGTTCCGGTGAACGCGGTCGTCGCGCGCATCGCCGCGGAAGGCGCTGCCGCCGAAGCCGCGCCGGCCGCCGCGCCGGCACC
Source organism: Acidobacteriota bacterium (assembly GCA_030857085.1). Taxonomy (GTDB): domain Bacteria; phylum Acidobacteriota; class Thermoanaerobaculia; order Gp7-AA8; family Gp7-AA8; genus QHVT01. The sequence goes on from JALYOB010000395.1 coordinate 1,322, forward strand.
CGCTCCGGCTGCAGAACAGCAGGCCGCGAATCAGTCCACTGCCCAGGAAGTGCAGCAGGACGCGCCTGCAGCCGCACCGGCGACCGTCAACTCGCAGATCACCGACGCGACGGCGACGACCGTCAACGACCAGATCACCGACGCGGCCGCACCTTCGCAGGGAGAGGACGACGACAACGTCTCCTCCCTCGACGAGCGCCGCCGCACGAAGTCCTCGCCGCTCGTGCGCAAGATCGCGGCGGAGAACAACGTCGACATCTCGCAGATCTCCGGCACCGGCGTCTCCGGCCGCGTGACGAAGAACGACATTCTCGATTTCCTCCAGAACCCGAAGCCGGCCGCGCAGCCGCAGCAGCAGCAGCCCGCGCGTCCCGCCGCGGCCGCGTTGAGTGCACCGCAGCAGCAGGCGCCCGCGCCTTCGCAGCCGCAGGCATATCAGGCACCGCAGGCGCCGCGCGTGCAGTTCGCCGAAGGCTCGAACGTGACCATGGAGCCGCTGTCGGTGATGCGCAAAAAGATCGCGCAGCACATGGTCCACTCGAAGCAAACCTCGGCGCACGTGCACACAGTGTTCGAGGTCGACTTCACCAACGTCGACAAGCTGCGCCGCAAGCACAAGGATGCGTACGCGGAGCGCGGCGTGAAGCTGACGTTCATGCCCTTCATCGTGCAGGCGGTCATCGCCGGCCTGCGCGAGTTCCCGATCCTCAACGCGTCGATGGACGAGAGCAACGTCGTCTATCACCGCGACTTCAACATCGGCATCGCGGTGGCGCTCGAGTGGGGCCTGATCGTGCCGGTGCTCAAGCGCGCCGATGAGCTGAACATCCTCGGCGCCTCGCGCGCGATCAACGACCTCGGCGACCGCGCTCGCACCAAGAAGCTCGCCCCGGACGACGTGCAGGGCGGCACGTTCACCATCACCAACCCGGGCGTGTTCGGCGGCCTGTTCGGCCTCCCGATCATCAACCAGCCGCAGGTCGCCATCCTCGGCGTCGGCGGCATCAAGAAGCGCCCGGTGATCGTCGAGACGAAGGAAGGCGACTTCATCGCCGTCCGCTCCATGTGCTACTTCTCCCTCGGCTTCGACCACCGCCTGATCGACGGCGCCGTCGCGGACCAGTTCATGGCCCGCGTGAAGGCGATCATCGAGGCGGGGCAGTTCACGATGTAGTCGCGCCGCCCCTCATCCGCCCGTCGGGCACCTTCTCCCCGCACCGCGGGGAGAAGGACTACCTGCCCCACCCACGTCACGCGTGCCGATGTTGCCCCTCGCCCCGCTCGCGGGGAGAGGGTGGCGCGAAGCGCCGGATGAGGGGCCGTGCGCCACACGGCGAAGTGCCCACCCCTTCTGCCGGACGCCACCGGAAATCCCTTCTCCCACACGCGCCGTTTTCCATCACACGTGCGCCGGCTTCTCCTTCTCGCTTTCCTCTCCTTCCCTCTCCTCGCGCAGGACGTGTTCGTTCCTCCTGTGCCGAAGGGAATTGCGCGCGACGGGAAGCTGCGCAATGTGGCGAAGCCGATCCCGTTTCCCTCCGCGAAAACGGAGTGGATTCGACTGCACTCGGCGCGGTTCGACGTCATCAGCAGTGCGAATGAAGAGCGGACGCGCGACATCGTCGGCGATCTCGACACGCTCGCGTTTGCGCTCATGCGTGCGAACGCGCGGTTTGCACCAGCAGTAAAGCCGGCCACGGTCTTCATCTTCGCCAGCCGGCGCGAGAGCCAGCCGTACTTTGATCTCCTCTTCTCGCACGAAGGGGCGCGCGCGAGCGGCGTCTACGTTCGCCACGACGCGGGCGGCACGATGTTCATCGACGGCTCGCGCCGCGGCGGCTTCGAGAAGACGGCGATGCACGAGCTCGTGCACGATCTCCTGCGGCAGGGCGATCTCGCGCCGCCGCTCTGGCTCGAAGAAGGGCTGGCCGAATACTTCAGCACCGCCGACGTGCGCAATGGCCGCGTCACCGCCGGCATGCCGATTCCCGAACATCTCGCGCTCCTCAAACGCAAAGCGCCGATGCCGCTCGAGAAGCTCTTCGCCGTTCCTGCGGAATCCGACATCGGCTCGACCACCGCTTTCTATGCGCAGAGCTGGGCCGCGGTCGACTGGCTGATGGCGATGGGCAGCGAGCCGTTCTTCGAGTTTCTCAAAGACATCGAGAACGGCACGCCGGTCGAGAAGGCGCTCGCTGCGCGCTTCAACAAAACGCTGCGGGAGATGGACAGCGGCATTCGCAACAACGAAGGCCGCGGACCACTGATCGTGCTCAAGGGAGGCGCGCCTGCGCCATCGCCTGCGGCGCCGGTCGATCGCGCAACGCTGCTGTTCGAGCTCGGCTCGTTTCTCTCGCATGTCGGCGGCGCGGAGACCGAATCGCAGCGCCACTATCAGGAAGCGTTGAAGGTCCATCCCAATCACGCACGCACGCTCGCCGCGCTCGGCGAATACGACCGCGCCGTCGCCGCGGCACCGAACGATCCGGAAGTGCAGCTGCTCTACGCGGAGTCGCTGCTGTCGACCGCCACCGGTCCGTTCGCGGGCGTCTTCACGCCCACACCGGAAGACATCCCGAAGTTCCGCAAAGCGCGCTCGCTCGCCGATCAGGCGCTCGCACTGCACGGCGACGAAGCACGCGCGCGCGGCATCCGCGGCACGAGCTATCTGGTCGAGAGCGACCTCACGCCCGGCATCGTCGAGCTCGAACGCGCTCACCGCCTCGCGCCGCAGCGCGTCGACTTTGCGCTCAATCTGTATGCGATGTACCTCCGCACCGGCGCGCGCGACAAAGCGGACGCGCTCTATGCCTCCACCTTCGAGCACGCCCGCGACAAGCAGACCGTTTTCGCCGCGCGCAACGTTCTCGTCTCGACGGAAACGGAGCGCGCGAACGATCTCGCACGTCGCGGTCAACTCCACGAAGCGGCGGCAATCGTCCGGCGCCTGATCGCGCTCACCCCCGACCCCCTCGCCCGCCGCGAGCTTGAACAGCAGGAAGCGCAACTCCTCTCGACCGCCTCCATCAATCGCGAGATCACGACCTACAACCAAGCGATCGAGCTCGCGAACCAGGGGAAGAATCGCGACGCCATCAAGTTGCTGGACACGCTGCTCGCGACCGCGAAAGACGCAGCGGTGATTCGCGATGCGACGAAGTTGAGAGGGGAGTTGCGGAAGAGGAAGTAAAGGCGGCAAGGACCTCCTGCCGATGCACGAGACACGCGCTGTCGGAAGGGGATCCTTCGACCGTCCTCCGGCGCTGTCGCGCCTCCGGCGGCTCAGGATGACACGCGGCGTCCGCTTCACTCGCCACGCGCTACTCGCCATGCCTCACCCCCCCCGGGAATGCCACGCCCCTCCTCACGTTGTGGACCTCGCATGCGCCGGTGTGATGTTCACCGCCTGCATCTCGTCACTTATGAAAACGGGATGAAGCTTCAGGAGAAGCTGGTCGAGTTGCGCCAACGCGAGGCGCTCGACGATCAACTCCTTCTGCTC
>JALYOB010000396.1 GCA_030857085.1 Acidobacteriota bacterium
GCGTAACACCATTGAGGATCGATCGCGTCGGATGCGAACGGGTACTCGCGCGTCGCCGCGGCGCGCAGCACGCGCAGTTCGACTTCGGCCGGTGCGGGAGCGGGATCGAAGACGAGGTCGTGTTGCGCGGCGAGCGTGCGGGCGGTTTCGTGATCGTTCGTGGCGATCGCGAAGCGGAACGCGCGGAGCGCATCGGGAACCGTTGACCCGTTGCCCGTTGGCGGTTGACCGATGAGGGCGCGGCGTCGCGTCAGCTCGGCGTTGCCTGCTTTGCCTGTCGAGCGCAGCCCGCCGGCTGTCGTGCCGAGCGTAGCGCTCGTGATGACGCGCTTTCCCTCCATCCAATCGAGCTCGTCGAGGATGAGCGCGGCGGCTTCGCGAATCTGGTCGTGATGGCCGCGGCGTTCATAGATCGACTGCGCCGCGCGGCGCGCATCGGCGAAACGGCCGCGGGAGAAATCGAGGTGTCCGGTGAGGAGTTGCAGCTCCGCGAGCCGCACCGCGTCGCGGGTGGAGGTGTAGTAATGCCGCAGACGGGCGATGCGCTGGGTTGCGTGCGCCCACTGCGCGTTGTCGGCTGCGAGATAGGCCAGGGTGAAGAGAATGCCGCCCGCGGCGCGATCGCCTTGCGTTTCTTCGACCTCCTGCAACGCCTCGACCGCGATCGCGCGCGCCTCGTCCCACTCGCCCGCCGAGAACTTCGCGAAGAGGCGATCGAGCGACGCGTCGATGCGCTCGGTGGTGTTGCGTGCGCGTTCGTGCGATGTGCGCGCATGTGTCGCGGCGGACGGGAAATCGCCGCGTTCGAGCGCGCGGTATGTGGCGAGACGTACGGCGAGGTAGTGATTTTCCGGAAGAGCAACGTCGATCTCGTGCAGCGCGCGTTCGTAGTCGAGCCGCACGCGCTCTTCGTCGTTCGATGCGACGCACTGCTCGAGCACACGCTTCGCTTCCGCTTCCCGTTCGAGAAGACGCAGCACTTCCGCGCGCAACAGCAGTGCGTCGAAGGAAGGCTCGATCCGTTCGAGCCGCGCCAGCGCGGTGGCGTAGTCGCCGGTGCGGCGTTCGGCGCGTGCGAGGACGAGATCGTCGCCGGTGTCGAGCTCGCGCGCCTCGCGATAGCGGCCGCAGTCGATCAACGCGTGCGCGTAGCGGATCGCGAGCTGCGGCGTGAGGATCGACGGCGGCACACGGCGCAGTGCGGCGACGGTTTCTTCTGCATTCGCGAAGGTCGTCTCCGCGAGTACGCGCGATGCCGCGTCGGTGTCGCCTGCATCGAGCCACAGCAGCGCTGCGCGAATGCTGCTCGCATGCGCCGCCGCAACGCCGCAGATCGAAGCACGGGAGGAGAGCGGAATGAGCCGCGCCGCCTCTTCGCGCGCGGCGTCGCTGGCGAAGACGAAGGCGTCGCCATCGACCGACGTCACGCCTTCGACGATCAGCTCTTCGAGCGCGCCGCGGAATTCAAAGTCGCGCAGGAACGCACTCGCCAGCGCGCGCGGCACGCTGGTGCCGAGCAACGCGAGTGCGCCGATGTACGAGCGCGCGGGCTCGGCGAGATTTGGCAACGGTGTGGCGATCGCAGGTACTTCCCCGTGCGCGAGATACGCGGCGAATGCAGCGGAGTCGACGAAAGTCTCCACGTCCACTCGCAAAGCCGCGCGCGCAGAGAGTCGCGGCGCGATGAGAAACCGGCGATCGGCCGGCAGGACGTCGTCGCCCGCGGGAAGGATCCACGTGCCGTGTTTCGCATTCGACAGCAACTCGACCACGCGGCGTGAGCCTTCGTCGAATGCGTCTGCATTGGCGACCACGAAGACATGCCGCGTCTTCGAAGTCGCGGCGAGAATGCGCTCGGCCATCGCCGCTTCGTTGAGCGTTCGATCGGCTGCGAGCGCGCCCAATGCCGAGTAGCGTTGCAGCGGAGAGCTGCCCCGCAGCACGACGACCCGGAACGCACCATCGAGCTCCGCGAAGCGTTGCAGGGACTCGATACATTCATCTGGAGTGCGGCGATGCGAGTCGCCGCTTTCACTCGGAGCCAAAGCGGCGACTGGCGTCGCCGCACTCCACACAGCGCGCAGGCCTTCGGGGCCGGGCGCGGCGATCGCGCCGCACGCCGCGCGTCGCATCCATCGCAGATCGGCCGCGACGTCGCGCGAGACGCGCGCAAATGCCTCCGCGTAAATCGCGTCTGCGCGCGCCCACGGCTGCGCGAGCACATCGAGTTCCGCGCCGATCTGCTCCGCGAACGCATGCGCGAGCGCCACGACCGGCGGCGCATGCGACGGATCGCACGCGCGCGCCGCAACGCGGATCAAACGCACGTCGCTGCCGCGCTTCTGCACCACCGCCCACTCCGCGAGATCGAGCTCGCCGTCGGCGATGCCCGCGAACTGCAACAGTGCCTGATGCGCCGCGAACTGCGCGACGAGCGACAAGCGGTCGCGCGTCCCGAGCTCGCGCAACTCCGCCAGCGGCTTCGCTGCGAGCGACTCGCCGAACGGCATCGAAGCATGCCGCAGCGTCGCCACCAGCGCCCGCTCCCAGCCGAACGCACGCGCATGCACAGCCACCGCAGCGCCCGCGCGGCGAGGAGTTCCTCTCATATTCATGGATGGCTGGAAAGAGTAACGGATGAGTGTCTTTGTGGAAAGAGGCTCATTCGTGTCATGCCGAGCGAAGTCGAGGCATCCCCCGCCGAAGGAACGTGCCGTTGCCTGTCGGAAGGGGATCCCTCGACTTCGCTCGGGATGACACCGTGGTTCCGCGACATACAATCCGCCCCATGAACGACATCGAGATCGCCACAGAGGCGGCGCGGCGCGGGGCGGCGGTCCTCCTCAAATACTGGGAACACCTCGACAAAGACGACGCCGACCTCAAAGCGCGCAATGACTGGGTTTCCAAAGCAGACCGCGAGAGCGAGCAAGCGATCCTCTCTTTCATCCGTGATCAACGTCCCGGCGACGCATTCCTCGGCGAAGAGAGCGGCCGCAGCGCCGCCGCCGGCGAGGCGTCGGGCCGCACCTGGATCATCGATCCGCTCGACGGCACGTCGAACTACCTGCAGCACTTTCCCTTCTGGTCGATCTCCATCGCCCTGCGCGATCGCCAGCAGACGATCGCCGCGCTGATTTACGAGCCGCTGCGCGATCTCTTCTTCACCGCCGAGCGCGGCGCCGGCGCGTTTCGCAACGGCACGCGCATGCACGTCTCGTCGCACGGCAAACTGGAAGGGGCGTTCCTCGCCACCGGCTTCCCGTTTCGCGCGCAGGAGTACGTCGAGTCGTACGTCGCGATCTTCACTGACGTGATTCGCGTCTCGAAAGGTATTCGCCGCGCGGGCTCGGCGGCGCTCGATCTCGCCTACACCGCCGCGGGCGTGTTCGACGGCTTTTTCGAACTGCATCTGGCGCCGTGGGACGTCGCGGCCGGCGCGCTGCTGGTCCAGGAAGCAGGCGGCACGGTCACCGATTTTTCGGGCGGGCAGCGCTGGCTCGAGCGCGGCAACATCGTCGGCGCCACGCCGCGCGTGCATGAAGAACTGCTGAAGGTCATCGGCCGCCACACGAGCGAGGAAAAGCTCGACCACCGCAAAGGCTCGCGTCTGACTCTCTGATCGATGCCGCGCGCGCGCAAGCTCCCGAAGTCCTTCTACCTCGGCGATACGGTCGCCATTGCGCGCGCGCTTCTCGGCTGCGTTCTGTGGCGCCGTCTCGAGGATGGGGAACTGCTCGCCGCGCGCATTGTGGAGACCGAGGCGTACCTCGGCGCGAACGATCTGGCGAGCCACGCGCGCAAAGGATTGCGCTCGCCGCGCAACGAGTCGATGTATCTCGAAGGTGGACACGCATATGTGTACTTCACCTACGGCATGCACTGGTGCATGAACGTCGTGACGCAGGAGGCCGATCTGGCGGAAGCGGTTTTGCTGCGCGCCGCAGAACCGCTGCGCGGCGTCGAGTCGATGCGCACGCGCAGACCGAAAGCGAAGAACGACTTCGAGCTGATGAACGGCCCGGGGAAGTTGTGCATGGCGCTGGGCATCGATCGCGCGTTCGACGGCGCCGACCTGCGCAGCGACGTGCTGTGGCTGACGGAGCGCGACGTCGCCATCAGTGACGAAGACATCGCCGTCAGTCCGCGCATCGGCATCGACAACTCCGGCGACGCGGCCGCGTGGCCGTTGCGCTTTTTCGTGCGCGGCAATCGTCACGTGTCGGCGTACCGCAATGTCTGATCACTACCGCACGCTCGCCGCGCCCGCCGAGTTCCGCCACAAGATCGAACGTTCGGAGTTTCTCGGCCTGGCGTTGCCGTGCACGTCGGACGAGCAGTTCTTCGAGGAGCTGACGCGCACGCAGAAACGCTACTTCGATGCGACGCATCACTGCTGGGCGTTTCGTCTATTCGCCGAGTCGCGCTCGCGCAGTTCTGATGCAGGCGAGCCTTCCGGCACCGCGGGCAAGCCGATCCTCGCAGCGATCGAAGGCTCCGCGCTGCACGACCTAGGCGTCATCGTCGTGCGCTGGTACGGCGGCATCAAGCTCGGCACCGGCGGCTTGTCGCGCGCGTATCGCGAAACAGCCGCGGAGACGTTGCGTGTCGCGCAACTGCTCGATCGCTACGTCTACGAGCGCATCACGGTGCAGGTGCCGTTCGACGCGTTGGGCAACATCTATCGACTCGTCGCAGCGCCTGATGTGGTGCTGGTCGAAGAGCGTTACCACGAGACGAACGAGTTCGCATTCGATGTGCGGCTTTCGTCACGCGAAGCGTTCGTCAGGAAGTTGACCTAATTGCGGTTGCCTTTTATGG
>JALYOB010000059.1 GCA_030857085.1 Acidobacteriota bacterium
GTTCCGGTCCGCGATGGAGACAAGCTGGCCCGCGTCCTGCGTGTCCTCCGGGTAAACGGCGATCCCGTAGCTGAACCCGATGGGCAGCGACGCAGAGTTCTCGCAGCGGAAGCGCTCCTTGGTCAGGGCCGACTGGATGCGCTCCGCGCAACGCATCGCCTGCTTCAGGCTGGTCTCCGGCAGGATGAGCATGAACTCATCGCCGCCGACGCGTCCCGCAAAGTCGATCCCGCGCACCGACGCGCGCAGACGGCGCGCGACTTCCTTGAGCACGACGTCGCCTGCAGCGTGGCCGAGGCTGTCGTTGATCTGCTTGAAGTCATCGAGGTCGATCACCAGCGCCGCGCTCGCGCTCACGCCGCGCGTCAGATGCTGCACCTCGCGCGAGAGCGCCTGCTGCAGTCCTCTGCGGTTGAGCAGTTCGGTCAGCGGGTCGATGAGCGTGAGCCGTTCGAGATCGCGGTTCGCACTCTCGAGTTCCTTCTTCACGCGTGCGAGATCGCGCACGCCGCGATGCCGTTCGACCGCATAACGGATCGAGCGGATCAGCGAATCGAACGCAATCTCACCCTTGCGCAGATAGTCCTCCGCGCCGAAGTGCAGTGCGTCCGTCGCGAGCGACTCATCGCCGCGGCCGGTGAGGACGATCACCGGAATCTCGTGCACCGCGGCCTCGAGCTGCACGAGCGCCTGAAGATCGGTGGCGTCGGGGAGACCGAGGTCGAGCATCACGACGTCGAGATCGCCGTGGCGCACCGCCTCGCATGCGGCCGCGGCGCTGGCGACGTGACGAATCGTGAACTGCGGATCGTCCGAATGCTCGAGCATCTCGCGCAGAGAGCGCGCGGATGGAAGGTCATCCTCGACGATGAGCAGCCGGAGAGCATGCGTTGCAGACACTGCATCGGATCCCATGCACTACGCATACGCCTGCGTGCGCGGCGCGGGAGTGACGCGGATCACGTGACGCGGTCGCGCCGTGTTTCTACGGCAGCACTTCGATCTGCAAATAAAGCGTGTAAAACCCCTGCAGGTCATCCGCATCGCGGAACTCGACCGGGAACACTCCGCGCGGCAGGCCGTTGTTTGCGGCGCCGGCGATGCGCGTCGCCGACTCGTACGTGAGCACGAATGCCGTCGGCTGAACGGCGTAGAACGACGCAGGCAACGAAAAAGCGCTCGAAGCTCTGAAAAAGAGCGACAAGAAAGATCACCTCCGCGCCACCGTGACCGGCTCGCTGAATGGCGACGTGATTACGGTCGCGATGATCTCATTGGAATAAGGCCAAATTGAAAAATTGAAAGTTGAAAATTGAAAGTTGCGAGACACGGCATCGTGCGCCGTGTACTCCGATTTTTCAATTTTCAATTTTCAATTCCGACAATCCTGAAACGCCCGTCACCTTTCTCCACCACCGTTCTCCATTACCACGGAGGACATTCTCAATGAGCTTCAACTGGCGCTCATCTCAACGAATGGGTTTCATCTCCGGGGCGGCGGTGGTCCTTGTCGCGGCGACGCTCTTTGCGACATACGGGCGGGCCGATCTGGTCGAGCGGATCAAACAGAGGCTGCTCGACGAGAAAATCGAAACGAATGCGCAGTCGATGCTCGTCACAGGGCGGGCCATTTTCCGCGACGACACGTTCGGCAGCGAGTCGTTCTGGGGCGACAAGCTGAAACTGCATCGCGCCATTGCCGGCGCACAGAACGGCGGCGTCGGCCCGGGCGTCTCGCCGAAAACGGCGCTCGCGGTCGGATTGAAAGTCGACGTCGATGCGCTGCCTCCCGCGGTCGTGCAGGCAGTGCAGCGCGGCGAGGTCAATCTCGACGATCCCGCCACGACAGTGACGCTGCTGAAGCTGAATTCCGTCGTCGGCGTCAAAGGTTTCTTCAATGAAGACGGAAGCATGCGCGGGATGGGCATTACCTGCGCGCTCTGTCACTCCACTGTGGACAATTCCTTTGCGCCGGGCATTGGACATCGTCTCGACGGCTGGGCCAATCGCGACCTCAATGTCGGCGCAATCGTGTCGCTTGCGCCCGATCTCTCCGCCGTCACCTCGCTCCTCGGCGTCGACGAGCCGACGCTCAAGACCGTTCTTGCGAGCTGGGGCCCCGGGAAATTCGACGCCGAGGTTTTCCTCGATGGGAAGGCGTCCCGTCCGGATGGGAAATCGGCGGCCACATTGATTCCGCCTGCCTATGGTCTGGCGGGAGTCAGTCTGCATACCTGGACCGGATGGGGCTCAGTGACGCACTGGAATGCGTTCGTGGCCAATCTTGAAATGCACGGACGCGGAAACTTCTTCGACCCGCGCCTCAATGATCCGGTGAAGTTCCCGATTGCGGCGCGCGAGCGGATGTGGGACGTGCGCACGAATGACGATCGCATTACGTCGAAACTCGCGGCATTGCACTTTTATCAACTCGCCATTCCTGCACCGGCGCCGCCCGCAGGCAGCTTCGATGCGGCCGCGGCGCGGCGGGGTGAGGCGGTATTCGCAGGAAAGGCCGATTGTGCGCGCTGCCATATTCCGCCCATCTTCACAGAGCCGGGCTGGCCGATGCACAAAGGGGATGAAATCGGCATCGACGACTTTCAGGCCAATCGCTCGCCGGACGGCCGCTATCGTACGACGCCGCTGCGCGGATTGTGGGCGCGCGCCAAAGGCGGCTTCTATCACGACGGCCGTTTCGCAACGTACGGGGACGTCGTCAATCACTACGACACCTTCTTCTCGCTTCATCTGACGGCGCAGGAGAAGGCCGACCTCGTCGAATACCTCAAGTCGCTGTAGAGGAGATGACGCCATGAATGCGATTGGAAGCCGGATTCTTTTGGTCCTCGCGCTCTTCCTTGCATCGACCGCGGGCGCGGCGGAGTACTCGGATCTCTACATCATTCCTGTGGCCGGCCACGCGCAGGGCGCCAATGGAACGCTCTGGCGCAGTGACGTCATATTGCACAACGTGCAATCGGCGCCGGTCACGATCGAGATTGCACTCGTCGAGAGCGGCGCTGCTGCATCGGCGGCGCCGGTGTCTCTCGAAAGCGCTCTGGTCCTCATGCCGGGCGAGACCCGCACGCTCCCCGACGTCGCCGCCCGTCTCGGACGCAACGTCATGGGCGCGCTCGTCCTCGGCGGCAACATGCCTTTCGCCGTGACGAGCCGCACGTGGGCCCAACGTCCCGGCGGACGCACGCTCGGACAGAGCGTCGTGCCGGTGGCGATCACCGGAACGCGCGACGCGACCACGCGCGTGGCGGTTCTGCCGTCATTGACGAGCAACGCACAGCAACGATCGAACGTTGGCGTCTTCCTCGCCGCCTCGCACGCGCCCTTCGTGGCCGAGCTCACGTTCCTCGCCCCCGACGGCGCCGCGAACGGATCGCAACTGATCGTGGTGAACGAAGAAGGGATGATGCACCGCCAGATCGCGATCCCTGCCGCCGCCGCGGCGAGCACCGCCGTCGTCCGCATTCTGCAGGGCGACGGCATCGTCGTGCCGTACGCATCGACGATCGACAACACCTCGGCCGAGGCATTGTTCGTATCGGGACCGGTGATCGCGGCGGGGGAGGGGGCGCGGGCGATGGTGATGCAGGAGCTGATGGCGCGGGAGTAAATGCGCGCGTTGCGCCCCGGTGTCATCCTGAGCCGCGAAGACGGCGAAGGACCTTCCAACGTGCCACGGAGAAGGTCCTTCGCTTCGCTCAGGATGACACGGTGGGGCGTACCCCCGGTGTCATCCTGAGCCGCCGGAGCCGCGCAATCGGCGGAGGACGGTCGAAGGATCCCCCGCCTACGGAGCGTGCAGTGGCCATTCGGAAGGGGGTCCTTCGCTTCGCTCACGATGACGCGATGAGCCGCGCACCCCGCCCTCGTACAATCACCCTCATGCGCGCCGCCCTCGCTCTGATCCCCCTCCTCCTCACCCTTCCCGCGCGCGCCGACGCGGCGCAGGATCTCGCGAAGATCTTCGGCGAGCATCGCGGCGCGTTCGTAATGTACGACCTGAAAAACGATCGCTACACGCGGTACGACGCGCAGCGTTGCGCGCAGCGCTTCTCGCCCAAGTCCACCTTCAAGATCCCCAACACACTCATCGGACTCGAGAGCGGCGTCATTCGCGACGCGAACTTTGTCATTCCGTGGGATCGCGTGCGCAATCCGCCGCAGCCGAACTGGAACGTCGAGCCGTTCGTGCACTGGCCGCACGACCAGACCCTGCGCACCGCCTTCAAATGGTCGGTGGTCTGGTATTACCAGGAGCTCGCACGCCGCGTCGGACGCGAGCGGATGCAGCAGTTCCTCAGGCGCTTCCACTACGGCAACGAGACCATTGGTCAGGACGTTGACCAGTTCTGGCTCGACGGCTCACTGCAGATCTCCGCGAACGAACAGATCGACTTCCTGCGGCGCTTCTACGCGCGCAAGCTCCCGCTGCGGCGGCGGACCTTCACCATCGCATGCGACGTGATGCTCGTCGAGTCGACGCCCGAATATCGCCTGACCGCGAAAACCGGCGGCGGCTCGATCCGCGAAGGAGTCGTGATCGGCTGGTACGTCGGCTTCGTCGAGCGGGGAGGGAACGTCTACTTCTTCGCCACCAACGTCGAAGGCCCGAGCTACATGTCGGTTCGCGATCTGCGCATCGACGTGACCAAGCAGGCGTTGCGTGCGTTGAACGTGCTGCCGTAGCGGAGCAGTTCCGATATCCTGCACCGCGATGCGTCTGCTGCTCGCGTTTGCCGCCATCGCCGTTGCCACTGCCGTCGTCGTTGCCGTCGCGGCGCAGCCGAAGGTGAGCGATAGGGAACGGCCGCAGGAACAGCAGCAGAGGAGCGGCGACAAGCGCTTCGAAGTGCAGATCACGCCCGAGATGCTGCGGCACACGCGCATCCGCAACGTGCTCTACTTCGCCGGCATCGGCTGGTCGATCGCCACGATGATCGTGCTGCTCGCGACCGGCGCATCGCGCCGCATGCGCGACGCGGCGGCGCGCATCACGAAGAAGCCGTTTCTCACGGCGATGCTCTACATCGTCTTCTTCCTTCTCGCCACGGCGATTCTCGATTTCCCGCTGTCGTATTACTCGAGCTACGTCGTGCCGCATCAGTTCGATCTCAGTGCGCAGACGTTCGGCTCATGGCTCGGCGACGTCCTGAAAGGTCTGGCCGTGAGCCTGGTTCTCGGCTCGCTCATCGGCGCCTCCGCGCTTGCGGGCATTCGGCGGGTGAAGCAATGGTGGGCGGTGCTGTGGGCCGTGAGCATCCCCCTCATCGTGCTGCTCGTGGTGATCCAGCCGATCGTGCTCGATCCGATCTTCAACAAATTCGAGCCGCTGCAGGATCAGGTGCTGCGGCAGAAGCTGCTCGACCTCGCCTCGCGCGCCGGCATCGAAGGCGGCCGCGTCTATCAGGTGAACAAGTCGAAGCAGACGAAGACGATGAATGCGTACGTGAACGGCGTCGGCCCGACGAACCGTATCGTCATGTGGGACACGCTGCTCGCGAAGATGAATCACGACGAAGTGCTCGCTGTCATGGGACACGAGATGGGGCACTACGTGATGAGGCACATCTGGAAGGGACTGGCGTTCTCGGTGCTCCTCTCCTTCGCCGGCTTTTTCATCGCGCAACGCATTCACGATCGCGGGCTGCGCAGGTGGGGTCCGCGATGGGGCTTCACGGCGCCCGGCGATCCGGCCTCGGTGCCATGGCTGCTGCTGATCATGACTGTGCTGTCGTTTCTCGCGTCGCCAATCTTCAATGGTTTCTCGCGGCACATCGAGCATCAGGCGGACATCTTTTCGCTCGAGCTGACGCATCTGAATGAGCCGCTCGCGACGGCGTTCGTGAAGTTCGCCGAGGATTCGAAGGGCGATCCGAATCCGAACGCGCTGCTGGAGTTCTGGACGTACTCGCATCCGTCCCTCGGGAAGCGGATTCCGTTCGCGCTGCAATACAGGCCGTGGGAGCGCGGGGAGGAGAATCAGGCGTGGAAGCCGTAATGCGGATGGCGCTCCGGATGCTTGCGCTGCTGATCGCGGCGAGCGTCGCGTTCACAGTGATGTTCATCCTGCAGTTCAACGCCGCGCGCCTCAAGGCGCTCACCGCCACCGGCGCGCTCGGCATCGTGACGTACGCCGGCTGGATTCTCACCCTGCTGATCGGCCCCTTCGCCGCGATTCAGCTCCTCCGCCTCCGCAACAGCGGCCGCCTCGCCGGCGCGATTCTGTTCGCCGCGATGACGGCCTACTACGCCGCCGGCGCGTTCGTTTTCCGCGATCCCGGAACGCCGCTGGTGCCGATCGCGTTCACCGCGCTCCTCTGCGCAGCGTGTATGGGCATTTTGCTGTTGCCGCAGGCGAAGCGTGTGTGCGGGTGAGGCGCGGTGTGTGTTGTCCGTTGTCCGTTATCCGTTGTCGGTTCTCGGTTCTCGGTTGTCGGTTGTCGGTTAAGGGCTGACGGCGAGCGGTCGGTCAAGTCGGCGTCGGGCCATTTCGCACAATTCGCGAGACCTCACCCTGAACGGACAACGGATAACCGACAACCGACAACCAGCAACCGACAACCAGCAACCGACAACCAGCCACCGACAACCAGCCCCCCTCAACTCCACGTCAGCTTCCACTCGCAATTCGGCGCGCCTTTGGCGAAGCATTGCGTCTGCTCGACGCGCACGTTCTTCACGCCGGTCAGTTCCGCCATGCGTTCGAGCCAGCCCGTCACGCGTGAACAGCCGGCGATCTCGGATGGGAAATTCGTGATGCGGATGCGGGCGCTCTTTTCCGTCTGATCCTCGACCCGCATCTCGCCGCGGTTGTAGAGCGAGCTCCACATCTGCGACGCCTTGCTGAGCAAAGCCGTGGGCGTCATCACCAGCGCGAAAAAGCGGTAGATCCCTTTCACCGCCTCGCCCGCGGCTTCGCGTCCGGCGCGGCGCGCGAATGCTTCCAGCGGCTCGCCTTTCGCTTTCGCCGCCTCTGCGGTGAGGCGATTCAGCATGTGCACGGGGACCACTTCCGTCGCCAGGACCGGCGAGCGAAAACGCGTCGCGTACTCGGGCGGCAACTGCGCGAGGACGGAGTCCCGCTGCGCCGGAGTCAGCTCCGCATCGATGAACTTCTGCAGACTGCGAACGGGCGACCCTTTGACGGTGACACTCTCATCAACCATGTCAGTTCTCTCTCCTGACGAGCCCGATTTGCACCGCGGAGCGCCGAGTATAATCCGCTTTCCTCGCCGGCACCGGCCGGCAACGCGGCCGCCCGTCGCGGCACCCGCCGCACCAGCACAATTCCTACAGGAGGATCCAACACATGCAGGACCCGACACCCGGCAGCACCGCGGCTGAAGGTGCGGCGGCGATATCCGTCGCTGAAGCAAGCAACCAGCCCGCCGTCGGCCGGAAAGACGCGCTCGAAGAGCAGTGCGTCAACACCATCCGCTTCCTCGCCGTCGACGCGGTCGAGAAAGCAAAGTCCGGCCATCCCGGCACGCCGATGGGCATGGCCGACATGGCGTTCGTCCTCTGGACCGAGTTCCTGCGGCACGATCCGCTCGAGCCGGAGTGGAAGAACCGCGACCGCTTCATCCTCTCGGCCGGTCACGCCTCCATGCTCGTCTATTCACTGCTCCATCTCACCGGCTATCCGGACATGACGCTGGACGAATTGAAGGCGTTCCGGCAGTGGGGCTCGCGCACGGCCGGCCATCCCGAGTATCACCACGCGACCGGCATCGAGATGACCACCGGCCCGCTCGGACAAGGCTTCGCACACGGCGTGGGCATGGCCCTCGGCGCCAAGATGCTCGCCGCCCGCTTCGACAGCGACGATCCCTTCAAACCGGTCGATCACTACGTCTATGCGATCTGCTCGGACGGCGATCTGATGGAAGGCATCTCCTCCGAGTCCGCCTCCGTCGCCGGGCACCTCGGCCTCGGCAATCTGATTTACCTCTACGACGACAACAGCATCTCCATCGAAGGAGAAACACGCCTCGCTTTCTCCGAGGATGTGAAGAAACGGTTCGAAGCCGAGGGGTGGCATGTTCTGGCGATTGATGGACATGACCGCGGCGCGATTCGCAAAGCCATCAAACGCGCGCAGAAAGAAACCGCGAAGCCGTCGCTCATCATCTGCAAGACCGTCATCGGATGGGGCAGTCCGAAGTTCCACGGCACCGCGCGCGCACACGGCGAGCCGCTCGGCGCCGATGAAGTGAAGGCCACCAAGACCGCGCTCGGATGGCCCGAAGAGCCGACCTTCCTCGTGACCGATGAAGTGCGCGAGGAGTTCGCGAAGAAGACCCGCAAACTCGCGCGCAGTCGCAAGCTGTGGGATCGCGAGATGACCGCGTGGCGCGCGCGCCATCCCGAGCTCGCGGACGAGTGGGATCGCTACTGGTCGCACTGGGTTCCCGATGGATTCGAGCTGCCTCTTCTCGAAGCGGCAAAGTCGGAGAAGGCGATCGCAACGCGCGCGTTGTCGGGTCAGGTCATTCAGAAACTGGCCAGCGTCGCGCCGTTCGTGGTCGGCGGCTCCGCCGACCTCGCGCCGTCGACGAACACGCTCATCAAAGAATCGGGGAGCATCGAGCGGGCGAAGGGCGAAGAAAAAGCGCCGCCGCCGGCGAACAGCTTCAAGAGCCGCAATCTGCACTTCGGCATTCGCGAGCACGCGATGGGTGCGGTGGTGAACGGCATGACGCTGTACGGCGCGTGGCGCTGCTACGGCGCGACGTTCCTCATCTTCAGCGACTACATGCGTCCGGCGGTGCGTCTCGCGGCGCTGATGGGCATCCCCTCCATCTTCGTCTACACGCACGACTCCGTCTTCCTCGGCGAGGATGGTCCGACGCACCAGCCGATCGAGCAGCTCTGGTCGCTGCGCCTCATTCCGAACATGACGCTCTTCCGTCCGGCCGACGGCGCGGAAGTGGCGATGGCGTGGGCGCATGCGATTCGTGCGACCGACGGCCCGACGCTGCTCGTGCTGACGCGGCAGAAGCTCGAGCCGATTGCCCGTCCACTCACGTTCGATCCGCAGCGCATTCTCAAAGGCGCATACGTGCTCGACGGATTCGAACAGGGGGAGGTGACCATCATCGCCACGGGCTCGGAAGTGCCGCTCGCGATTCAGACCGCCGAGCTGCTGCGCGGCGAGGGGACGAACGTGCGCGTGGTTTCCGCGCCATGCCTCGACCTCTTCGATCGTCAACCTGTTGACTACCAGAGCGAAGTGCTCGGCGACCGTAACAAAATTGTGTGCATCGAAGCCGGACGCAGCGACGGGTGGTACAAGTACGTGAACCGTGATGCGCTGGTGATCGGGATCGATCGTTTCGGCGTCAGTGCGCCGTATGAGCGGATCGCGGAGGAGTTCGGATTCACACCGGAAAAAGTCGCAGCACGGATTCGGGAGTGGAAATGAGAAAAGCGATCGCACTGCTGTTTGTTTTTGCCGTAACGCCGGGGTTGCTTGCGCAGGACAACAGCGTGACGAAGGCGCTGCAGAACCTCACCCTGATTCATCAACTCGGAACCATCATCGAGATGAGCGGCGCGAACAGCGTCGTGCTTCCGTCGTACAGCGACGCGTGGGGGCATTCGTTCCGCGTCGACAAAACGGACGCGGGCTACCGCATCGTTTCTGCCGGCAGCGACGGCGCGTTCGACGAGGCGAGCGGGAATGCTCCGGGACAGTTCCGCGACTTCACCGGCGACCTGGTGATGGAGAACGGAAAGCTGGTCCGCTCGAATCGCAACTGGCTCGCGACGCAGGTGACCAGCACCTCGCGTCCGTATCTGCAGGAGCTGCGCAACGCGGAGCTGCAGTTCATGATGATGCGCGTTCCGCTGCTGCGCGACATGACGGCGCGCAAGGCGACGCAGCAGATCATGCAGCAGACCGGCGAGCGCATCACCACCGGCAAGGAAGTGCCGGAGACGGTGCGCGACGCCTGGGGCACACCGCTGCGCATCGAGCGCACGGGCGACAAGTACCGCATCGTCAGCGCGGGCGCCGATCGCAATTTCGAGCCGTCGTCGTGGGGCCGCGAGCCGGTCCAGAATTTCAACGAAGACATCGTCTTCAACAACGGCGCGTTCACGCGCGAGTTCGAGGTGATGGCGGTGTTTCGCGCCAATCGTCCGCGCCTCGAGGCGCTCGCGCAACCGGTCGATGCGCCGCTCGAAGGCGCGCGCGCCGGAGAGGGCGGCGTGACGATGCCGGTGCTGACCACGCGCGCCGAACCGCGCTATCCGGCCGCATACCGCCACGCCGGGATCTCGGGCGTGGTGGTCGTGCAGGCGGCGATCGACGCGACCGGTGGAGTGACCGACGTGCGTCTGCTCAAGAGCCTCGTGCCGGAGTTCGACGAAGCCGCGCTCGACGCGGTGCGCCAGTGGAAATTCGCCCCCGCAACCCGCGAGGGAAAAGCGGTGCCGGTGCTGTTCAACGTGACGGTCACCTTCCAGCCCTGACGAGGCCATAGCCGATAGGCAAAGCCCCTCATCCGCCCTTCGGGCACCTTCTCCCCGCATCGCGGGGAGAAGGGCAACGAGGAGCGCTTTCCCGATCGATCCGCGTCCCCCCCCGTTTCCCCTCGCCCCGCTTCGCGGGGAGAGGGTGGCGCGAAGCGCCGGGTGAGGGGCTGTGGCCTGAAACGCAAACGCGGCGGCTTGCGCCGCCGCGTTCCCCCAGAAACAACGCTTACTGCTGCGAAGGCGGCGGCGTCGTCGCCGGAGCGCCGGTCGTCGCGGACGAGTCGGTCGTCACGGTCGTCGAGTCGGTCGCCGGCGCGGTGGTGGTGTCGGGAGCGGCGGCGGTCGTGGTCGACGTCTCGGTCGACGTCGTCTCCGTCGTCGCCGCCGACTCGGTCGTCACCGCGGGTGCGGTCGACTCGTCGGCATTGTCGTGGTTGCGATTTCCGTCGCACGCGATGCTGCCGGCGACGATCAGGGCGATGGCGGCAAATTGCGAAAGCTTTTTCATTTTCTCGATCTCCTTTTGTGTCGTGCCGCGATTGGCTGCGGCCACGGTGTCAGGATCGGTCCTGAGGCGGCGGGAGTCTTGAAATCGCCGTGGGAGAGTTCTGGGAAAGTTCTGGGATGCGGCTTCTCTTCGGCGACTGCTCGTTCGACTCCGAATCGCGCGTTCTGCAACGCGACGGCGAGAGCGTGCGCATTTCCGGCAAGGCCTTTCAGCTCCTCGAACTGCTGCTCGCCGCGCGGCCGAAACCGATCGCGAAGGAAGACCTCTTCGCGCAGCTCTGGCCCGATACCTTCGTGTCGGAGGCGAATCTCGCGAGCCTCGTGAAAGAGATCCGCGCCGCAATCGGCGACGACGCCCGCGCGCCGCGCTACGTCCGCACCGTGCATCGCTTCGGCTACGCGTTCAGCGGCACCGTCACCGAGACGCCCGAACGCAACACCATCGACTCCATCGCCGTGCTGCCGTTCGCGAATCGCACCGGGCACGCCGATCTCGATTACCTCGCCGACGGCATCGCCGAGTCGTTGATCAACACATTGACTACCATCGACGGACTGCGCGTCGCGCCGCGCGCCTCGTCATTCCGCTATAGCGACAAAGACCTCGCCGCGCTGCGCCGCGAGCTGAACGTGCGGGCCGCGCTCACCGGACGCATTCGCGTCGCCGGCGACGTCGTCAATCTGCAGGTCGAGCTCACCGATCTCGTGCGCGACGCGCAGTTGTGGGGAAGGCAGTTTCAGGCGCCGACGGGCGGCATCTTCGGACTGGAAGAAGAACTCTCGCGCGACGTCGTGACCGCGCTTCGCTTCCGCATCACCGGCGAGACCGATCGCCGTCTGCGCAAGCGCTACACCGAAAACGCAGCCGCGTATCAGCTCTATCTCAAAGGGCGTCATCACTGGAATCGCCGCACCGCGGAAGGCATCGAGCGGGCGATCTTTTTCTTCGAGTCGGCCATCGATACCGATGCCTCGTATGCGCCGGCGTACTCGGGACTGGCCGATTGCTACATCGCCCTCGCCAGCCGCGATCTCTACGCGCCGCTGCAGCTGTTTCCGAAGGCGGAAGCGGCCGCGCGCAAAGCGCTGGAGCTCGACGCCGAACTGGCGGAAGCGCATGCGTCGATGGGGGCGATCCACGAGGTTTTTCACTGGCGCTGGGACAAAGCGGAAGAGGAGTACGCGGCCGCGCTGCGTCTCAACCCCGGCTACGTCACGGCGCGGCAGTGGTACGCGCTGGCGCTTGCGCATCGCGCGCGATTCGGCGAGGCGCTCGCGCAGATGAGCGTGGCCACCGAGAGCGATCCGTTGTCGTTCCACCTCAATGCAAACGTCGCCGTCATCCACTATCTCGGCCGCGATTTCGATGCGGCTGCGGACGACTGCAATCGCGCGCTGGAGATCAATCCGCATCACGAGCCGGCGCACTTTACGCTCGGCCTCGTGCGGCAGCAGCGCGGCGAGTTCGATGACGCGGCGGCATCGCTGGAAAAAGCATTGTCGATCTCGCGAGGCGAGCCGCATGTCGTCGCGGCAATCGGCGCGCTCGACGCGCAGCGCGGCAACGAAGCGTCGGCG
>JALYOB010000005.1 GCA_030857085.1 Acidobacteriota bacterium
ACGCCCTGATGGGCGAGAACGGCGCGGGCAAATCGACGCTCGCCAACGTGCTCGCCGGCCGGCCGAAATACGAAGTGACCTCGGGCCAGGTGCTGTTCGAAGGAAAAGACCTGCTCGAGATGCCGACCGAGGACCGGGCCCGCGAGGGCGTGTTCCTGGCGATGCAGTATCCGGTCGAGATCCCGGGCGTGAACAACATCTACTTTCTCAAAGCTGCGCTCAACGCGATGCGCAAACATCGCGGCGAAGAAGAGCTCGACGCCATGGAGTTCCTGCAGCTCGCGCGCGAGAAGATGAAGGTCGTCGAGCTCGACGAAGCGTTCATGAACCGCGGCGTCAACGAAGGATTCTCGGGCGGCGAGAAAAAGCGCAACGAGATCTTCCAGATGGCGGTGCTCGATCCGAAGCTGGCCATCCTCGACGAGACCGATTCCGGCCTCGACATCGATGCGCTGCGCATCGTGGCGACGGGCGTGAATGCACTGCGCAGCGAGCATCACTCGGTGCTCGTCATCACGCACTACCAGCGGTTGCTTCGCTACCTGGTGCCCGATTACGTGCACGTGCTCGCGAACGGCCGCATCGTGAAGTCCGGCGGCAAAGAGCTGGCCGAAGAGCTCGAGCAGAAGGGCTACGACTGGATCGATCAGCAGGAGGTCGCGTGACCGCTGCAGTTTCGAGCGACCTGCGCGAGCGGGCGGCGGAAGTGTTCGCGAAGCTCGGCTGGCCGACCACGCGCATCGAGGAGTGGCGCTACACGAATCTCGCGCCGCTCTCGAAGATTGCCTGGAGAACCGACGACGCGCCGCAGCCGGTCGATTCGCCGGCCACGCTCGCGGGCCGCGCGGCGGCGGAGTTTGTGTTCGTCAACGGGCGGCTCGTGAATCGCAGCGGTTCCGTCGGTGAGCTGACGTCCGAGCGCAACACCATCGCCGACTGGGAACGCAATGCGATGGTCGCGCTCAATACCGCGAACGCGCAGGACGGCGCACGCATCGAGATCCCCGCGGGCACGGTGTTCGACGGCTTCATTCATCTGCTGTTCATCGGCACCGGTGATGGCGTCTGGTCGCATCCGCGCAATGTGATCGCGGTCGGCGCGCACAGTCAGGTGAGCATCGTCGAGACCTACGTCGGCTCGGGCAGCTACTTCACCAACGCGGTGACCGAGATCCTCGCCGAAGAAGGTGCGGTGGTCGATCACACCAAAGTGGAATGCGAGTCGCTGACCGCGTATCACGTCGGCAACGTCTTCATCCATCAGGCGCGGGCGGCGAACGTCACCTCGCGCACCTTTGCAGTCGGTGCCGCGCTCGCGCGCAACGAAACGCACGTGGTGTTAGGCGGCGAAGGAGCGTCGATCGCGCTCGATGGCCTCTTCGCCGGAACAGGAAGTCAACATCTGGACAACCGGACGGTCGTCGATCACGTCTACCCGCATTGCGAGAGCCTCGAGCTCTACAAAGGGGTGCTCGATCAGAACGCGCGCGGCGTGTTCGACGGACGGATCATCGTGCGTCCCGGCGCGCAGAAAACCGTTTCCCGACAGGAGAACCGCAACCTGCTGCTCTCCGAGACCGCGGTCGTCGACTCGAAGCCGACGCTCGAGATTCACAACGACGACGTGAAGTGCAACCACGGCTCGACGATCGGTCAGCTCGACGAGCAGGCGATGTTCTACCTCCGCTCGCGCGGCATCGACGAGGCGGAAGCGCGCGGCCTGCTGATCTACGCATTCGCGAGCGAGCTCGTGGACCGCGTGAAGCTCGAGCCCGTGCGCGAACAGATGCGCCGCGCGCTGTTCCGAGCCATGCCGGGGCGGCTGCCGGAGAGAAGGGGAGGAAATCGATGAGTGACGCAACCACGGGTGTCATGCCGAGCGAAGTCGAGGCATCCCCTGCAGAAACAACGCGCGCGCGCCGGCGGGAGGGGGATCCCTCGACTTCGCTCGGGATGACACCTCTGGACGTCACGCGCGTCCGCGCCGACTTTCCCATCCTCTCCCGCACCGTCCGCGGCAAGCGCCTCGTCTATCTCGACAACGCGGCCACGACGCAGAAGCCGCGGCAGGTGATCGATCGCATCGTCCGCTACTACACCGAGGAAAACTCGAACGTGCATCGCGGGGTGCACTACCTCTCCGAGCTGGCGACGATGGAGTACGAGAACGCGCGCGGCGTCGTGCAGCGCTTCATCAACGCGGCCAGCGAAAAGGAAATCGTCTTCACGCGCGGCACCACCGAGTCCATCAACCTGGTGATGCAGACGTGGGGACGCACGAACGTCGGCGAAGGGGACGAGATCCTCATCACCGCCATCGAGCATCACTCGAACATCGTTCCGTGGCAGATGCTTGCGCAGGAGAAAGGCGCGGCCGTCCGCGTGATTCCGGTCAACGACGAGGGCGAAGTGCTGCTCGAAGAATTCGAGCGGATGCTGAACCCCCGCGTGAAGCTCGTTGCCATCGGCCACGCCTCCAACGCCCTCGGCACGATCAATCCGATCCGCCACGTCGTCGCGTCCGCGCATGCGAACGGCTCGCTCGTCCTCGTCGACGGCGCGCAGGGCGTGCCGCATCTGAAAGTCGACGTGCGCGATCTCGGCTGCGACTTTTACGCATTCTCCGGCCACAAGGTCTACGGCCCGACCGGCATCGGCGTGCTGTGGGGACGCGAGTCGCTGCTCGAGGCGATGCCGCCATGGCAGGGCGGCGGCGACATGATCCTCTCGGTTTCGTACGAGAAGACGACGTACAACGCGCTGCCCTACAAGTTCGAGGCAGGCACGCCCAACATCGCCGGCGTGATTGGACTCGCGGCCGCGCTCGATTACGTCTCGTCGATCGGCCTCGAACGCATCGCCGCGCACGAGCACGATCTGCAGGTGTACGCGAGCATGCGTCTGCGCGAGATCGAAGGCATGCGCCTCATCGGCACCGCGCGCGACAAAGCGGCGGTCGTGTCGTTCGTGCTCGAGGGCGTGCATCCGCACGACATCGGCACGATCCTCGACCAGGAAGGTGTCGCGATCCGCACCGGCCACCATTGCGCACAGCCGCTGATGATGCGCTTCAACGTTCCGGCGACCGGACGCGCGTCGTTCGGCATGTACAACACGCGCGAAGAAGCGGATGCACTCGTCGACGCGCTGCACAAAGTGATCGAGGTGTTCCGCTAATGTCCGATCTTCGCGAGCTCTATCAGCAGGTCATCCTCGACCACAACAAAAACCCTCGCAACTTCCGCGAGCTGCCCGATGCAACCTCGCGCGTCGAGGGCTACAACCCGCTCTGCGGCGATCACTACACCGTCTTCCTCAAAGTCGACGGCGACCAGATTCAGGAAGTGAGTTTCACCGGCAACGGCTGCGCGATCTCGAAGGCGTCGGCGTCGGTGATGAGCTCGACGGTCAAAGGGAAATCGAAGGAAGAGGCAGAAGGTCTCTTCGACACGTTCCATCGCCTGGTGACGGGCGAAGTGAGCGGCGCGACCGACGAACAACTCGGACGTCTGGCCGCGTTCTCCGGTGTGAGCGAGTTCCCCGCGCGCGTCAAATGCGCAACGCTCGCGTGGCATACGCTGCGGAGCGCACTCGAAGGAAACGAAGAAAAGGTATCGACCGAATGAGAGAAGAAGTCACATTCAGCCGCAGCGCCGAAGCGATCATGATTCCGAGCGGCGAGAAGGTCCTCGTCCCGAAAGGGGCGCAGGCCACGATCACGCAATCCCTCGGCGGAACGTACACGCTCATCACCGACCGCGGTCTGATGGTTCGCGTGTCGGGACAGGAAGTCGAGGCGATCGGCAAGACGCCCAACGAAGTCAAAGAGATCAACGAGGCCGACATCACTCCCGAAAAGCTCGAGGAGATGGTGTGGGATCAGCTCAAGACCTGCTTCGATCCTGAGATCCCCGTCAACATCGTCGACCTCGGCCTCGTGTATCTCTGCGAGCTGCAGAACCGCGATGACGGCGGCAAGAACGTGCACATCAAGATGACTCTCACCGCGCCCGGCTGCGGCATGGGACCGGTGCTCGCGAGCGACGTGAAGAGCAAGATCGAATCGCTGCCCGGCGTGCGTGCTGCGGACGTCGAAGTGGTGTTCGATCCGGTGTGGGATCGCAGCATGATGTCCGAGGCGGCGAGGTTGCAGCTCGGGATGATGTGGTGATGATGTAGATTTGCGCGCATGGCTTATTGCGCGTACTGCGGGAACCCGGTCGCACAGGTGTCCTATGCGCCCTGTCCAACGTGCATGCGGCCGACGAACGGTGCGCCGCCGCGCCCGCAGACAGGGAGCGGCGCAAACGCGGCGCTGATCGCGATCGGCGTGGTGGTGGCGGGTCTGGTTCTGATCTCGATCGCGGGCATTCTCGCGGCGATCGCGATTCCGAACTTCCTCACCGCGATGCAGCGCTCACGGCAGAAGCGGACCATGGCCGACATCCGCAGCGTCGGCGTGGCCGTCGAGAATTACGCGGCGGACGAGAAGCGGCTGCCGGAAGGCAGCACGGTCGCCGATCTCGAGCCGAGCCTCGTCCCGAAATACATCCGGAAGCTTCCCCGTCAGGACGGCTGGTCGCATGTGCTGCGCTACAGCGCGACGGCGGACGCGTACTTCATCGGCAGCGGCGGAGGCGACGGACGTTTCGAGCATGACGCGCTGAACGACTACACGCAGCGGCCGACGACGAACTTCGACTGCGACATCGTCTTCTCCAACGGCTCGTTCGTGCAGTATCCCGACATGGTGCAGCCGGCGGGAGGGCAATAGCGTGTTCTGTACGAGCTGCGGCACGCCGCGTGTCGAAGGCGCTTCGGCGTGCGCGAATTGCGCGCAACGTTTTCGCCAGTTTCCTCCCGCGCCCGTCGTTCCGAATTACCTCGTGCGATCACTGCTGGTCACGCTCTGCTGCTGCATGCCCTTCGGCATCGTGTCGCTCGTGTACGCGGCGCAGGTGAATTCGAAGCTTGCCGCGGGAGACATCGCCGGCGCGCAGGCGTCGTCGAAGAGAGCGCGCACCTGGAGTCTCATCGGGTTCATCTTTGGAATCATCACGGGCGCAGCGTTCGCCACGCTGCCGCTTCTCAATCGTTAGGAGAATCTGAATGATCAGTTGTCCGCACTGCGGCACATCGAACCTCGACAACTCCGCGATCTGCGCGAACTGCGGACGCGCGCTCGCGGTCCCTCCCGCTCCGGAGATGCAGTCGTCGTACACGCCGCCTCCGCCGCCGCCAGCCGGCTCGTACGCGCCGCCTCCTTCTTCGTATCCGCCGCCGGGGATGATGCCGACGGGCGAACGCATTCCGAATTACCTCGTGCAGTCGATTCTGGTCACGCTCTGCTGCTGCCTTCCGCTCGGCATCGTGGCGATCATCTTCGCGGCGCAGGTGAACTCGAAGATCGCCATGGGCGACATCGCCGGTGCGCGCGACGCCTCGAAGAAAGCGAAGATGTTCTGCCTCATCGCCGTCCTCCTCGGCATCGTCTCGTCGGCCCTGATCTTCCTCGTCAATGGTGCTGCCTTCTTCTCTGCGCTTCAGCACAGTCGCTAGCGCGACGCTCGTGGCGATCGCCGGCGTGTGGGTGCTCTTCACCTTCCCGCCGGCGACGTCGACGTTCTATCCGCGCTGCGTGTTTTTCGTGGCGACGGGACTGCAATGTCCCGGTTGCGGAATCACGCGCGCGCTGCACGAGCTGCTGCACGGACGCGTCGTCGCGGCATTGCGCCTCAACGCGATGCTGCTGCCGATGTTCGTAACGGCGGTGTGTGCGGCGCCGAGCGCGATGCGCGGCGAGATGCCCCGTTTCATGATGACGCGCTGGTTCGGCTGGGCAAGCGTGATCACCGTCATCGGATGGTGGATCGTGCGCAACATCATCTGAAAACAAAAGCGGCGGACATGGCGCCCGCCGCTTTTGTCTGCTCGATGGTGAGGAATCAGCGGTGGTCGCTGAAGAACGTCCACTGACCGACCGGATGTCCCTGCTGGAGCTGCTGCGCCTGCAGGTAGCCGTCGATCGCGGCGAAGATGCCGACGAAGCCGCTGACGATGCCGCACGATGCGAGGCCGAGCACCCAGGCCACGATCGCAACGATGCCTTTGGTCTTCTGTCCCATGATGATGTACCCGACGCCGCCTAACAGCAGCAGGTTCAGGATCAGCACGAGAATCGGATCTTTGGCCGGAGTGGTGGGGTAGACGAGATCGCCGCCGCCGGTGCCGCCGCCCGGGGCGGGAGGAGGAGGCGGTGTGTAGGAAGTCGGGGGAGGAGGAACGCTGGACATGATGTCTCCTTCAGATCAGATGTTGATCTTGGTTCCGAGATCGCTGAGCACCGGAACAGTGAATCGCTGGCCGTTGATGCCTTTGATGATGGCCATGATGCGAATGACGAAGAATCCGAGGCCGATTGCGCAGCTGAGGACACTCGCGAGGCACGAGATCATCGAGGGGGCGAACATGGTGATGACCATGTAGACGACCCACGCGAGGATCTCGCCGATGGTGATGCCGAGGCCGTTCTTCGCGTGCCACTGCACTTCCGGATCGTCCTTCTTCGTCAGCAGCGGAACGAGGACGAGAATCCAAAGATACGACAGCGCGATCATGAGGGTGCGGTCGGAGCTCGCGGGTCCGGCGCCATATCCACCGCCCGGCGGCGGCGGAGGCGGCGGCGTGTAGGACCCGCCTCCCGGAGGGGGTGGGGTCGCAGGTGGCACAGTGGGCGGAGGAATCTCGCTCATTTAATCTCCTTGCTCTCTTTCGGAAACGCCAGATTCTAATCGCTTTCGTGGACCCGGATCAGGCGGCGTTCTGCAGCGCGTAGTGGTAACACCGAGAGAGCGATCGAGAGCGTGAGCGCAATCACGATCGGCAGCACGGCGACAAAAGTCGTGTCGCTGTCGGCCGCGCCGAAGACGCTCGCCAGAAGGAAGCGCATCGTCGGCCGCGCCATCAGCACCATCATCACCGCGACGTACGCCATCGAAATGGCCATGTACGCGAAGCCGCCGAGCGACAGGCCGACCTGCAACGGATTCTCGGTGTTGAACTGCGGCGAGAGCGCACCGAGTCCGACGCCGAGGCTCACGAGCGTCACCGCGAGCAGCGAGGCGCCGGTCATGGTGAAGGCCCACACGATGGCATTGGCGTCGAGCAGCACGTTGGCGAATGCGGTGAGAAACAGCGCGAGCAGCGTGAGCGGCGCGGCGTAGACGAACACTTTCACCCGCAGCAGCTGGCGATACGAAATCGGCGCGGTCTGCAGCATCCAGAACGCTTTTCCTTCCGACGATACGGAGGGATACGCGAACCGCAGACAGATCGCGGCGATGACGAAGCCGGCCATGCCGACGTTCGCGTACGCAACGAGTGTCGCGCGCGCGTCGCCGCCGAGGGGCAGCATGCGGATGTTGTAGAGGTAGATGAAGAGCAGCGCGGCCATGAGGAACACCTGCGACCACTGCGCGACGTCGCGGGAGATCGTGCGCACTTCCTTCGCCAGCATCGCGCGCAGTTGCGGATCGGCGCGCGCGATGAGGCGATCGAAGAGGCGCGTGGTCGAGACCGCGCCGAGCGCCATCGGAGCCATGCTCTCGCGCGCACGGACGAAGGCGGCAAAGTAGGACGCGCGGGCGACGGAGACGAAGAGTGCGAACAGCGCGAAGGCGATGATGGCGATGCGCGGCGCGAGGATGGCCGGCTGCGTGCCGGTCATCAGCGCGGCGACGGTGGTGCTGGGATAGATGCTCATCGCCGGCAGCTCGATCGACCGCAGCACCGCGCGCAGATCAGCAGTCGAGACCTGCGCGAAAAAACGTTCCGGCCGCGACATGCGGAAGCCGATCACGGCCAGCGTGAGAATCAGCGCAGCGACGGTGGCCACGATCTGATGAACGCTGCGCACCGGGAACCAGCGCACGAGCATGAGGATCACGAGCGTCGCAAACGAGACGGGGATGGTGAGCAGCAGCGCGAGGTTGAGGAGCGTGATGACCACGAACGAGAACGGCCTCGCGAACACGCGCGCGTACGCAACGACGAGCGGAACGAGAAACAGAAACACGACCGCGGCCGCCTGCATCAACGTCTTGCACCAGCGCGCGATTGCGACCCGCAACTTCGAGCGCGGCGCGGAGTGATGAATCTCGAGATCGAGATCGGTGAAGAACGCGCCGATCGCCGCGGTCATCGACGAGGAGAAGAGGATCACGCACGCGACCATGAAGACGAGCGAGAGGAGATTGCGCAGCAGGCCGAGCGCAAAGAACGGCGTCTCCTTCTCCACCCGCAGGATCGCTTCGAAAAGGCGCACGAAAAGCGCGTAATCCGCGATGAGAAACGCCGCCCCGATCGCCACGACGATGCTCGTGCGAAGGATCGTCGCCGCATTGAAAGGACGAAGACGGGCGAACGTGATGCGGAGAGACCACATATCGGTTGACCTGTTGCCAGTTGCCTGTTGCCGCGCAGTTTACGTGGCGACGCGGTGCCCTCGTGTCATCCTGAGCCGCCGGAGGCGCGTCAGCGCCGCAGGACGGTCGAAGGATCCCCCGCCTATGGAACGCGCAGTGGCCTGTCGGAAGGAGATCCCTCGACTACGCTCGGGATGACACGTCAGCAGTACGGTTTCCGGGGCGCTGCGCGGTCACTGGCGACGGGCAACAGGTCAACCGCGATCGCCGCGCAGCGGTGATCGCCCCGGCACAGCTCGTGAACTTCGCGAGCTTCGCGTGGAGAACGGATCACCTCTCTTCCCGGAGGAGCAGAAGCGGCATCGCATTCATCGCGGGCTGGTGACTGCGCGGCAGGAGCACATCTTCAACTGGGTGCTCGTCGTCGTCGTCCTTCTCTACGTCACCGCGTGGGTCGGTGCTCTCGTCGAGATCCATCGGGTGCGCGATACGCCGGTGCCGGTCGCGGGAGGCGAGCACGAAGAACCGGCCGCACCGCCGCCGACGCCGATGCGCAGCATCACCACCTCGCCGATCGCGCCGTCGCTGCCGAAGACGACGTTCCTCACCGATTCCATGCTCAACTTCCTCCATCCGCTGCGCGGCCTCAGCGGCGATCTTCGCTACACGCCCGCATTACCGGGATCGCGGCTCGTCAAGAGCGCGCCCGGCGGCGCGCAGGCCATCATCAACGGCCAGACCGCCGACTTTGCCGCGCCGCGCCAGCCGGGCATCTACAAGCTCGGCGTGAAGATGAACGAGGCCAGCCGCGACATCAACGACATCAGCATCGTCACGCTCGTTCCGCAATCGGCGAAACGCAACGGACGCATCGGCAACTATCAGCTCGGCACCTGGCCGTTCGAGCGCGGCGGCACTCCGAAAACACCACGCTACGCCGCGCCGCCCGGCTTCATTCAGGTGACGCCGGAGAACCAGAACTTCCAGATTTCCGAGCATTTCCGGCTCCGGCAGTTCCTGACCAAAGATCAGTTCAACGTCTGGCCAAAGTACGTCTACGTCGATCCGCTGCTCATCGACAAGCTGGAGCTGACGATCCAGCAATTGCAGAGAGAAGGCGTGCGCGTGCGGCACGTGCACATCATGAGCGGCTTCCGCACGCCGCGCTACAACTCGGGCGGCGGCAACACGGCTGGCCGCGCGAATCTGAGCCGGCACATGTACGGCGATGCGTCCGACGTCTACGTCGACAACAACGAAGACGGGCAGCCCGACGACATCACCGGCGACGGCCGCGTCACAGTTGCGGACGCGGAGCGTTTCGCGCGCGCGGCGGAGAAAGTCGAGCAGGCGCACGGCTCGCTCGTCGGCGGCATCGGCGTCTACGTCGCATGCTGCGGGCACGGTCCTTTCACACACGTAGACGTACGCGGCTATCGCGCGCGTTGGAGGGGGAGTGGCAGTGGCTAGCAGTCAAGGAGGTTCGGGAGTGGCAACAACAGCAGAGATCCATTGTCCGGAGTGTCAGAGCCGGCGCACGAATCCATCGGTCGTCTGTCCGACGTGCGGCGCACCGCCGGTGCGCGAGGGCGACAAGCGTTCGACCGAAGAAGAGGTGCGGTCGCAGGACCTCGAGCCGTACATCACGCTGCGGTACATCGCGCGTCTTTTCAAAGTGCTCGCGGTGCTGATGATCGTGATGCTCATCAGCGAGATCGTGGTGGGCCTGTTTTCAGGCTCGACCGATGCGCTGCCGACGCTCATCGGCGAGATCACCCAGTTCCTCGTGCTCGCGGGTCTCATGTGGGGCGGCGGCGATCTGACGATGCTGGTCATCGATGCCGGCCATGACGTTCGCGTCATGCGCATCCTTCTTGGCCGCATCAATCATGAGCTGCATCGCCGCGGCGCGAATGATGCGCCGTCCTCGGCTTCGACGCCTTCGTCGCCCGTGATCAGTTCGCCGGCACGATCGCGCGATTCATGACGTCGCGCAGTTCGCGGAAGACGTTCTCGGGCGGAATGCCGAGCTCGCGGTAGCTGCCGGCGCGCTTGAGGACGTTTTCGGCGGTTTTCTCATCGAAGATGCGTGCATCGACGGCGCGGCGGTTCAGCTCGCAGAACGCGATCAGCGACGCGAGCGCCACGCGCCGGTTTCCGCCGCGGAACGGCCGCGCCTGCAGGAGCGCGAACACGAGCGCGGCCACTTTGTCCGGAAACGCGGGATAGGCCTCGCGGCCGAGGGTGGTGATCTGCGGGCGCTGGACGGCGGAGACGAGTCCGAACTGCGAGTCGACCACGCCCGGATGCGCCTGATTGCCGCCAAACTCCGTGGAGACCGCCTTGTGGAGGTCGATCAGATCCTGGACCGTCAGGTAGCGAACGCCGCCGTCACTCAGTGAGTTTGCGGAAGGCGTTGGGGTACTTTTTGACGGCGTTGCTGAAGGCTGTGGCGATGGCGGGGTTGGCGAAGCCGGTTCCGTTGCCGGAGCCGCCACGGCCTTTGGCGCGGGCGTCGCCGCCGGAGTCTTTCGCACCAGCTGCGGCTTTGGCTCCGGCCTGGCTGCTCGGGCCGGGTTTGCTGCTGGTTTCCGAGGGGGCGCTGCTTTTGTCGACGCTGGCTTGCTGCTTTTTGCTTCCGGACGCTTTGCCGCGGCCGGCTTCGCTTTCGCTGCCTTTGCCGCGTTCACCGGCTTTGCTGACGCTTTCGCCGGCTTTGCCGGGGCGGACTTCTTTTCCGGCGCTTTTGCCGTTTTCGCCGGACGCGCTGCTGGCTTTTTTCCCTGAGGCTTGGCTGCTTTTTCCTGCTTTGGCTTTGGTTTTGTCGCCATGCGTCATTTCAGTCCTCAGGACGATGAGGATAGCGACGTTAAGTTACTGAGTCAATGCGGGTTAGGGGAGAATCAGCGTTTGACCCGCCATAAATGGAAACGAGTCGCTGCCGCTAAAACATTGAAAACGAGCGGCTTACCGAAATTGCGAAGTGCACTGCAAATTGTGCATCAAACGCCGTCGGCGTCGGGATTCTCCGCGGCGGACGCGGCCGCATCGCTCGTCCCGCCGACGAGAGGCGTCGCGTCGATGGACAGAAAGTCCTTCGCCTGCTGCGTCAGCGCAAAGCCGCCGTCGGAACCGGTCAGATAGCCTTTGCCGGTGAGCGACGCCGCCGGAGCTTCGCCGCCCGCGCCGCCGGGATGGCGGATGGCCTTGATCTGATCGAGCGTCAGCGTCTCGCCGTTGAGCCGCCGGAACTCCTGCAGCACGCGGATCTCCTGCGTCGTGAGGCCGTTCGGAAGGATGATCGCCATGAGCGGCGATTATAGCTGGCACTTCGGACACCAATACGTGCCGCGCGCATTGAGCCCCTGCTTGGCGTACTCGATGGGCGTTCCGCAGCGGCGGCACGGCTTGCCGATGCGCGAGTAGACGTACTGCTTTTCGCGGGGATCGAGGCTGAAGGTGGTGATGCGCGCGCCGGAGCGCTTGTTGACGTTCGCGACCATCACCTTCCGCGCGATGCGCAGCAGCTCGAGAATGCGCTCGTCACTCACGTCGCGCACGCGCGCCATCGGATGAATGCGGGCCATGAAGAGAAGCTCGCTTTTGTACTCGTTGCCAATGCCGGCGACGACGCGCTGATTGAGGATCACGTCCGCGATCTCTTCATCGTCATGCTGCCGGATGCGCCGCAATGCTTCGTCGACGTCGAAGCCGTCGGCGATGAGATCGGGTCCGATGCGCAACAGGTCTTCCTGCCGTTCGAGCGAGCGCGCGTCGTGAAACTCCGCCACCGGCACGTTGAACGCCACCGCGATCCACTCGCTGGTCTCGAGCACGATGCGCATGTCGCTGCGCCGCATGCGCCACCGCTCGCCCGGCTTGTAGACGTGCCACGAGCCGTTCATGCGCATGTGGGTGCGGAGATGCAGATCTCCGGAAAAGTGCATCAGCAGATGCTTGCCCGCCGCGGTCACGCTGTCGACGGTGCGTCCTGCAACCGGCGACTGGATGTCGAAACGGGCGAGCTGCGCGAACACGGTTTCGAAGCGCGTGATGACGCGCCCCGCGAGCGCCGCGTGCAACGTGCGCGCGGCGCGGTGGATCGTGTCACCTTCCGGCACGGGTGATGGTCGGATGCAGCGAGAGGAAGCGCCAGCCGTCCTCGCGATCGACGAAGCAGCCGGTCATCGCCGCCACGTCGTGTGCGTTCCATGCGGCGGCGAATGCGTCAAACCGCGCGCGAATCTTTTGCTCGTCCATGTGTGCTCACCTCTGCTCGTAACTGAAGGCCCATCGCCGTCGGGACGAATCCTTCCTCGACCATGCACGATGCAAGCGGGCTGCGCGATGCCGGCTCGTCGTTGATTTCGGTGATCAGCAGCGCGCGTCTTCGTCCTTCGCGCACGATGCCGGCGAGTTTCTTCGCCACCTCCCGCGAAACCATCCCTCTCGCCGGCTCATCCTCGGGCAGAAAGAGGAACAGCTGCTTCTCGCCGCGCGAGACGTAGCAGGCCATTCTGCCGTTCACGAGAATCACGTTCGCGCCGACGCTGCGCGAGAGCGTGTACGGCGACTCCGGCCATTTCACGATCGCGCCATACGGATTGGCGGGATCAGTGGCCGCGAGCATCAGCGTCTCCGGCGTGTCCGGCTCATCGCGCAGCGAGCGAAGAAGATCGATCGCGCCAGGCGTGGCGAACTGCGTGGCGCCGAGCCCCGCGACGAAGTAGCCGCGGCGAATGCGTCCCGCGTCTTCCATCGCACGCAACACCGGATACACCGCGGAAAAACCGCCGTAGATGTTCTCGAGCGCCGGAGCCTCGCGCGTCACCACGCCGTATCGCGCGAGCAGTTGCTGCGCGAGCGCATTGCCGCGCTGCGTGTCGTTCGCAGCGGCCGTGGGAACGACCGACCAGCGTCCCTGCGTCGACGGAGGCGCAACGCGCCGCGAACGAAATCTGCTGCCGGTCGGCGCGGGCCGGGCGCTTTTCGGTTTCGTGAACGCGCGCAGCGCGTGAAAGGTGTCGTTGGTGATCGCCCCACGCCACACGAGATCCCAAAGCGCATCGACCACCTCGGCGGGAAAGCCGCCGACGGTGAGCTGGATGTGATTGAAGAAGGACGCGCCGTGGGCGCGGAGGAAATCGAGGATGGGCTCAGGGGCTTTATCGGGTGTCATCCTGAGCGAAGCGAAGGACCTTCCCTTTTGCGCATCGGAAGGTCCTTCGCCGTCTGCGCGGCTCAGGATGACACGTGGTTCGGCGCCAGCGTCAACGCGCCCCCGATGCAACAACGCCAGATGATCCGTGAGGTAAATCGCAATCCTTCCATCGCGCTCGCCTAACGGCTCCACCCCCACCCACACGATCTCGCCCGCTGCACTCAACGTGTCGAGATCGGACGGTTTGTAGTCTTCGACGCGCGACGCGAGGATCTCGCTTTCGAAGATCGATGCGGCCATCGGGACGCCCTGCAAGGTCTCGATCACTTCGAGCAGCGCATCGAGTCCGCGACGCTTGCGCACCACGCCTTGCCAGGAGGTGAACAAGCGCGCCAGCACCGGCGGATCGACCGGTTCCGCTTCTTTGCGCAGCTTCGCCAGCGAGCGGCGGCGAATGGTTCGCAGTACATCCGACTCGCACCACTCGCGCTGCGTGCCGCCGGGGCGGAACTCTCCTTCGATCAGGCGGCCGCGATCGACGAAGCGGGTGAGCGCGTGCTGCACGACCGCGACGCCGAGGCCGTAGCGTTTCGCGACGTCGTGCGGGGTGAAGGGACCGTGGGTGCGGGCGTAGCGCAACACGAGATCGCCGACCGCATCGGCAACCGGTTCGAGGTAGCGCTCGGCGACGCCGTGCGGAATGGGAGTGCCGAGCGCATCGCGATACCGCGACGCATCTTCGACCGCGATGAAGCGGCGCTCGCGCGCGACGCTCACTTCGAGAATGCGGCGATGGCGCAGTAGCTCGGCAATCCAGGGTGTCGCATCGCTCGAGATGACACGCTGTGCAATCTCGTCCGCGCTCAGATCGCCGAGGCGCAACAACAGATCATGCAACGCATCGGCGCTCTTCGCCTTGTGCCGGTCATCGAGATGCTGCAGCTCGAGCTCCGTCTGCGCGAGCGCCTCCGGATCGAGCAGCTCGCGCAGTTCGGGCTCGCCTAACAACTCGCGCAGCTGCGACTGATCGATCGCCAGTGCCTGCGCGCGACGCTCGGCGAGCGGCGCATCGCCGTCGTACAGAAAGTTCGCGACGTAGCGGAACAGCACCGACGCTGCGAAGGGCGACGGCTTCTGCGTGTCGGCCGTGTGCACGCGAATCGTGCGCTGTCGCACGCGCTTCAAGAGATCGACGAGCGCAGGGACGTCGAACACGTCGCGCAGCGTTTCGCGATACGCCTCGAGGATGATCGGGAACGAACCGAATCGCGAGGCGACCTGCAGCAGGTCGTACGCGCGTTTCCGTTGCTGCCAGAGCGGCGTGCGTCCCTGAATCCGCGTGCGCGGCAGCAGAAGCGCGCGCGCCGCGGCTTCGCGAAACTTCGCCGCGAACAGCGAGCTCGCGCCGAGCTGACGCAGTACGAGCTGTTCGACTTCTTCCGGATCGGGGACGACCAGCTCCGACGACGGCGGTGTATCGGTTTCGGGAAAGCGGACGATGAAGCCGTCATCGCTCCACATCGACTCGACGTCGATTCCGAGCTCGTTGCGCACCTTCGCCGTGACCGCCATCGCCCACGGCGCGTGCACTTTGCCGCCGAACGGCGAGAGCACGCAGACGCGCCAGTCGCCCAGCTCGTCGACCACCCGCTCGATCACGATCGTGCGATCGTCCGGAACGGCGCCGGTGGCCTCTTCCTGATCGGCGAGGTACTGCAGAAAGTTTTCGGCCGCGAGCTTGTCGAGATCGTGGCGCGTGATGAGGCGTTTGATCGCATCGCCGCGTTTCGCTTCACGAATCTCACGCACGAGCTTTCCGATCGCTTCGCCGAAAGGCACCGTCCGTTCGGCCGCATCGGCTTTCCAGAACGGCATCTTCCCCGGCTGTCCCGGCGCGGGCGTGACGATCACTTTGTCATGCGTGATTTCTTCGATGCGCCAGGTCGATGCGCCGAGGATGAAGGTCTCGCCGACGGCGGCCTCGAAGACCATTTCCTCATCGAGCTCGCCGACGCGCGCGGATTGATTCTTCTCCGTGCCCGCGAGAAATACGCCGTACAGACCGCGATCGGGAATCGTGCCGCCGCTGGTGATGGCGATGCGTTTCGAGCCTTGCCGCGACGTGACCGTGTTCGCGACGCGATCCCACGTCAGGCGCGGGCGCAGCTCCGCAAATTCGTCGGATGGATAGAGGCCGGACAGCATGTCCAGCACGCCATCGAACGCAGTGCGGCTCAGTTCCGCGAACGGCGCCGCGCAGCGAATGGCGGCGAAGAGTTCATCAACCTGCCAGTCGTCGACGGCGACCATGGCCACGACCTGCTGCGCGAGCACGTCCAGCGGATTGCGCGGATAGCGCGTCGGCTCGATCGCACCTTCGTGCATCGCCTCCGCAACCGCGGCGCACGCGATCAGGTCGCCGCGAAATTTCGGGAAGACGATGCCGCTCGACGCGGCGCCGACCTGATGGCTCGCGCGTCCGATGCGCTGCATGCCCGAGGCGATCGACGGCGGCGCCTCGATCTGAATGACGAGATCGATCGCACCCATGTCGATGCCCAGCTCGAGCGATGACGTCGCGACGAGGCCCGGGAGACGACCTGACTTCAACGCGTCTTCGATTTCCACGCGCTGCGCGCGGGCGATCGAGCCGTGATGCGCCTGCACGAGCGTCTCGCCCGCAAGCTCGTTCAATGCCGCCGCGAGCCGCTCCGCGAGCCTGCGCGAGTTGACGAAGATGAGCGTGGAGGTGTGCGCGCGGATGAGCTCGAGCAGGCGCGGATGAATGGCCGGCCAGATGGACGGCGCCTTCGGCCCCGCCGCGGCAGGTCCGCTCGCAATCTCCGTCGCCTCCGCCACCTTGGCCATGTCTTCGACGGGCACTTCGACGTGGAGCTGCAGTTGTTTTTTCTCGCCCGTGTTGATGATGGTGACGGGGCGGAAGTCGGCTTTGGTTCTTTCGGCGAACTCGTTGTCGAGTTCCTGTTGCGCGTCGTGAGTGGCGAGTTCCTGTTGCCCGTTACCCGTCGCCTGTTCCCGCTCCGCCTCGGCAACAGGCAACGGGGAACGGGCAACGTGTACCGCCGCTCCGCCCATGAACCGCGCCACTTCTTCCAATGGACGTTGCGTCGCGGACAATCCGATCCGCTGTGGTGGCGTCTCGCACCGCAACGCGAGTCGTTCGAGCGAGAGCGCCATGTGCGCGCCGCGCTTGTTCGGCACGAGCGCGTGAATTTCGTCGATGATGATCGTCTCGACGCCGCGCAGCACGTCGCGCGCGTTCGAGGTCATCATCAGATACAGCGACTCGGGCGTGGTGATGAGAATGTCCGCCGGATCGCGCAGAAACTTCGCGCGTTCGAGCTGCGGCGTGTCGCCGGTGCGCGTTGCGATCTCGGGGATCACAAAGTCATCGCCGCGTTCGCGCGCGACATTGGCGATGCCCGCGAGCGGCGCGCGCAGATTGCGTTCGACGTCGACCGCGAGCGCTTTGAGTGGCGAGACATACAGGACGCGGCAGCGGCGATCTTTCTCCGGCCGCGGCGTGAACATCAGACGGTCGAGCGCCCACAGAAATGCGGTGAGCGTTTTGCCGCTGCCGGTCGGCGCGAAGATGAGCGTCCAGTCCCCTTTCGCAATGGCCGGCCAGCCGAGTTGCTGCGCTTTGGTCGGCGCGGGAAAGGACGCGGTGAACCATTCCCGCACGGCGGGATGGAAGGGTTCGAGTCCGGTTGCGCGTCGCGTGACGGCCATCACAAAACGCGGCATCGCGCCGCGTGCGCCCGATTCTATGCGGTCCGGCCGGTACGCAACGTGCGTTACGCGTACGCCCGAAATGCAGTCACCACCGGCGCCGTGAGCGGCGTCACGTTGCTGGACAACCTATCTCGGCACTGTAACAATAGGTTGGGTCCCCAGCGCGAAGGCTTTGATGTGTAAGGATGGGAGATGCGGCTGAAGGTGCTCGGCGCTTACGGGGCGTCGGATGCAGAACATAATCTGACCGGCTACCTGATCGACGACTGGTTCGCCGTCGACGCCGGCACGCTCACCTCGAAGCTCTCCTTCGCGCAACAAGCCCGTATTCAGGCCGTTTTCATCACCCATCCGCACGCCGATCACATCCGCGATCTGCCGCATCTCATTCACAACCGTTTCGCGCAGGCCACTGGTCCGCTGACGATTTTCGCGTCGCGTGAAGTGATGGATCTGCTGACGCGCGACGTGTTCAACGGCAGCGTCTGGCCCGACTTTTCGGACATCATCGCGCCGCTCACGGGCAAGCCCGCGGTGCAATATCGTGCGCTGACGCCCGGCAAGCGAATCATCTACAACGACATCGGCATCACCGCCGTCTCCGTCGATCATCAGATCCCCGCCTCGGGTGTCCTGCTCGAGATGAACGGCCAGTCGATCGTCTTCACCGGCGACACCGGCCCCACCGCGGAGATCTGGAAGCGGACCAACAAGATGGAGAACGTCGTCGCGGTCGTGACCGAGGCTTCGTTCCCGAACGATCAGCAGGCGCTGGCCGACGAGACCGCGCATCTCACGCCGCATACGTTCGGCGAAGAGCTGAAAAAGATCACCGTCGACGCGCCCGTCTACGCGAGCCACCGCAAGATCCCCTTCGAACGCGACATCGAATCGCAGATCCGCAATCTGCGCGATCGAAGGGCGAGGGTGTTGCTGGAGAAGAATTACACGCTGTAGGTGAGGTTGTCGGTTCTCGGTTGTTGGTTGTCGGTTTCCATCAACACCGATAACCGACAACCGATAACCGACAACGACAACATCACTCCCACACCACCGGCACATCCCTCGACCTCCTCACCCTCCCCGCCATGTCCTCCACTTCGATCATCACGTTCGTGTCTTTCGGGATGCCGCGGGGGCGTTTCGGCAGGGAGACGATGATGCCGGGGTTGTTGACGAAGTAGAGCCAGGGGTAGGCGGATTTGACGTCGTCGCGGGGGACGAGTTGCGCTTCGATGCGCTGGTCGCCGCCGTTGAGCAGCACGGCGGCCCGCTTCAAGCCATGCGGCGAGACGCTCCAGCCGCGCACTTCGAGCGCTCCGTGGATCGTGGTCCACGGCTGCGGTTGTTCGACGCGCACGAGAATCGCGTCGCTGTGCGTAGTCTGTCCATTGAGAAAACGTTCGAGCGTTTGATCGGGAAGATTGCCCGAGCCGTCGGGCACTTCGGGCGCGCGCAGCAAGGGCCAGTGTCCGAGGTTGCGCGTGATCGCGAACATGTAATCGCCGGCGAGTTCGGAGTCGAATCGCCGGACGAATGCGATCTTCTTCGTCGCCATGTTGCGCCGCACGAAATCGGCGAGCCGCGCGTGCATCTCGCCGCTCAGAAAATCGCCATGAATGACGATCAGGCGCACGCCCCATTGTTCGGCCAGGCCGAGCATCTCGTCATACGCCCCCCGCTTTTCCGCATCCCGCACCTTCCACGCCTCGGCCGGCGAGAAGCCGGACGTGCCGTTGACGATCGCCACGTGGTGCACGGTCGATCCGAGGAGGTAGTGATAGTCGACGCCGTTGTTCCAGACGGGGAGCTCGAGCACCGGCGCGACCTTCTCGCGCGCAAGCCAGCGATACAGCGGCGGCGTTTCGCGCGGCACGTACTCCCACCGGAGGCGCGGATGCACGTCGATCAGCATCAGCGCGACGACGCCGATCGCGACGAGCGTCTTTCGGCGCGAACGTTCGAGCAGCGCGCGCGTGCCGATTGCGCCGAACACGGCCAGTCCGACGTACGTGATGATCGCGAACCGCGCCGGGACGCGCATCGCCTTGAAGAAGGGGAAGTGGTCGAAGAGGAAGCGGTAGGGCAAGGCCGGGCCGCTACCGTCCGGCTGGGGGTGCCAGGTCGGGCCGAGCGCGATGACGAAGGCGATCAGGCCGATTAGGACGGCCGTGCCGGCGAC
>JALYOB010000397.1 GCA_030857085.1 Acidobacteriota bacterium
CGTGAGGTGTGCGCGCGCGTGTCATCCCGAGCGAAGTCGAGGGATCCCCTGCCGATGAAACGCGCAGTGGCCTGACGAAGGCGATTCCTCGACTTCGCTCGGAATGACACCAGGGGCACGGTGGAGCGTGCGTCACACTCGCGAAGACAAATACGCGACCACCGCAGCTGCAATCTCCGCGATGTCCGCCTCCGCCTTCTCATCCGGCGTCGTCGACGCTTTCGTGAAGATTGCGATGGCGTAGTGCTGGTCGCCGATGGTGATGATGCCCGTGTCGTTGACGGTGCCGGGCATGGTGCCGGTTTTGTGCGTCACGATTGCGTTCTTCGGCAGCCCCGCTTTCATCCGGTTCATGCCGGTCGGCGTCTCGGTCATCCACCTCACGAGGAGGTTGTGGCTGTCGAGCGACAAGCCGTCGCGGCCGCGCCAGAAAGCGATCAACAGGTTGACCGTCTCGTCCGGAGAGGTCGTGTCGCGGACGTCGCGCGCGTAGCGTTCCACGCCGCCGGGCTCGCCGAGATCGCGGGCCATTTCTTTTTCGGAACGGTTGACGCTGATGCCGCGGAAGCCGAGTTGCGCCATGCGCTGCATCACCGCAGAAGGGGGCACGAACAGCCGCAGCAGCGCGTCGGACGCGGTGTTGTCGCTGATCGACACCGCGTAGCGCAGCAGTTCGAGCAGTGACAGCGTCACCGGCTGTCCGTGCGCGTTGTCGCGCAGCGGACTCCAGCCGGGCGAGAAATCCTTAGGCTCGATGGTGATCTCGCGATTGAGCAGCGTCCCGTCGTCGACGCGATGCAGCGCGGCGAGGGTGATCGGAACCTTGTAGACGCTTCCCATCGGGAAGCGCTCCGAGCCGCGGACGCTGATGCGGCGGCCCGACTCGAGATGAACCGCGGAAACGCCGATGACGGCGTCAGACTGCTGCGGCGGAAGAGTGAATGCGGCGGCGAGAATCAGCGCAAACATGCGCGCACGATGATCGGCGATTGCGGCGATTTCAAGGCGCGCGAAAGGCTTTGTCGTAACCGGTCATCTCGACGTAACCCTCGCCGCTGACCGCGTTCCCTTCGAACGTCCCGTTCACGTCCACCGCCCCTTCCCAGTACGTCACGTTCGTCGAGCCGCGCGTGACGAGCTCCTGCTCGCGCAGCAGCGGTTTGAGCGTGAGCGCGATGCGGAACAGCGGCAGCTCCACGCGCCACGAAACGGGATACGTCGCGCCGCTCTTGCCCGACTTCCAGCGCGAGAGCACCGTCACGCGCATCTGCTCGCGCCGGATCGGAATCACGCGACCGTCGCTCGTGATCAGCGATCCGGAAGAGGTGACGTCGGGCGAGCCATCCTTCCGGCGGATGATGTAGAGCATCAACTCCGCGTCATTGTCGAGTTGAATCGAAAACCAGTCCCACCCCTGCTGGTTCTCGCGCAGTGCGGAGCTGCCGAACTCGTGGTCCATCCACGCCTGTCCGCTCGCGCGCTCGCCGTTGATCGTGCCCGACGCCTCGAGCCGCGTCATCGAGTAATAGTGCGAGGCGTAACCGGCGCCTTCCGCCTTCACGCTCACGCCGCTCTCGCCGTGAATCGCGGGCGGCTTGCGCGAGCGCAGCACGAGATCGAGCGCATCGTTCCCTTCGCGCGCAACGAGACGCCACGAGCCGTCGCTCAGCGTCTTCGCGCTCCACCCTTCATTGAAAACGTCGAGCCGCCCCGCCGCCGCATCGGCCGTGAACTGCGATGCGCGGCTGAGCTTCTCGTGATAGCGGAAGCGCTTGCCGCTGACGTCGGTGATCGCGAAATGCGCGGGCATCACGTTCTGCAGATCCCACCGCGTCACCGTCGCGCGCGGCGGCTCGATGCCGACGCGGAAGAACGTCACTTCGAATCCATAGCGCTTCCCCGACGCAGTGCACAGATGCCCCGTGTAATACCACCACTCGGTTTTGTACTCGTTGTGCGTGCCGTGGTCGCGGGGGAAGGAGAACTCATACCCCGGCAGGGCGGGCGCGAACTGTCCGAACGACGCGGAAGGGACGACGAAGAATGACGCAATTGCAGCGATTGCCCACACGGCGAACTTCTTCATCCGTCATCCCTCATCCTTCATCCCTATAATTGCACTTCCCATGGCCGAGCAGCCCCTCGGAACACGCGCACGTTTCCGCACCGTCACGTCGGAGACGAGCATCCCCATCGAGGCAGACGACCTGCTCGCGCTGGCGCGGCGGTACTGCGATCAGGGGATGTACGACGAGTCGATCCATCTGTACGAGATGGCCGAGAAGCTCAAGCCGGGCTCGGTCGCGCTGCGCATCAACCTCGCGCGGGTTCGCGACCTCAAAAAACAGGCCGAGGAGTCGCGGTACTCGAATGTGAAACAGGAGGTCGTGGCCGAGCGGGCGCGCGACGAGATCGACTCCTCACAGTACGTCGGGCTCGCGCAGTACTACATGGCCAAAGACCAGACCTCGAAGGCCATCGAGCTGCTCGAGATCGCGAAGATCAAGACTCCCAACAACTACCGCCCCTTCGAGATCCTCGGCCGCCTGTATTACTCACAAGGCGAGTGGGAGATCGCGCACGACGAGATCCAGCGCGCGCGCAAGCTCAATCCCTTCGATCGCGGCTTGGCCGAGATCTCCGGGCGCATCGAGTTCGAGCTGAAGAACTTCGATCGGGCGCTCGACGACTTCGTCGATGCGTTTCTGCTCGCGACCGATCAGAAAGGCGAATCGACCGAGCCGGTGCGCCGCATGATCAACACGCTGAAGCGCGTGCACAACATCGAGTCGAAAGACCTCAACGCGCGCATCAAAGAGCGCGTGGAACAACTG
Source organism: Acidobacteriota bacterium (assembly GCA_030857085.1). Classification (GTDB taxonomy): domain Bacteria; phylum Acidobacteriota; class Thermoanaerobaculia; order Gp7-AA8; family Gp7-AA8; genus QHVT01. The sequence goes on from JALYOB010000397.1 coordinate 2,835, forward strand.
CAGCTTTCGACCGAACGGCTCGAGCTGCAGAAAGAAAATCTCTTCCGCCTCGACTCGCGCAAAGACCTCAAGGCGATCATTGACAAGATCACGCGCGCGGCAGAAAAGCAGGAAGACCTCATCACCGTCGCCGGCGATCTGCGCAAGCTCGCGGTCTTCCGGCACATGAAGGACGAGCAGATCTTCCGCCTCTCGAAGTTCGCGCGCATCGAAGGCTACGCGACCGGCGACTACGTGTTTCGCGAAGAAGACCGCTCGATGGATTTCTACGTGGTCAAAGACGGCCGCATCGAGATCCGCAAAGACACGCCGTTCGGGCCGCAGATTCTGGGCACGCTCACCACCGACACGATTTTCGGCGAGATGAATTTCATCGACCGCACGCATCGCTCCAGCGACGGCGTGGCGACCGAGGCTTCGGCTTGCTACACGTTCTCGTTCAGTGCGCTCGATCAGCTGATGGATGAGGAGAAAGAGCTCGCGGTCGGGCTGCATTGGGCGTTCTGGCGCTCGCTCACCGAAAAAGTGCGCGACGCGAACGAGCAGCTCAAGCTCTTCTTCCAGGAAGACGCGAAGCGCGGACAGGGACGCAAGCGCGCCGATACGAAGAGGGAAGTCCAGCAGGTCACGGTCAAGTCGGAAGACAAGGTGGATCTCTTCCGTGAGCGCGGCTTGTCCGCGGCGGAAATGAAACTGCTCGCGACGTTCTCGACCGAAGAGCGCTTCCGCGAAGGGTCGATGATCTTCCGCGAGGGCGACAAAGGCGACAAGCTCTACATCGTCCTCGACGGCCGCGTGCGCATCTCGAAGTTCATCCCCGGCGTCGGTGAAGAAGCGTTGACGGTGCTCGATCGCGGCGACTTTTTCGGCGAGATGGCGCTCATCGACGACAAGCCGCGGTCGGCCGATGCGAAGGCGCATGAAGGCGACGCAACGGTGCTCTCGATCGATCGCGCGACGCTCAACGAGATCCTCTCGATGGATCCGCACGCGTCGCTGCAGTTTCTCAATCTCCTCTGCCGCATGATCAGCCGCCGTCTGCGCGAGATCAACGACAAGATCGTGCAGTGGAAGTACATGAGCGGCGGATTTTGATTTTCATTGCCGCGTTCATCGCCGTTTATCTCACCTTCTGGCTGCTGCTTTCTGCCGGAGGTCCGCTGCTGGAACGCGGGCTGCGCGCTGCCGCGCAACGCAGCGCACGCTTTCGCCATCGTGACTACGTGCCGGTGTTCGCGCTCATCGCGATCGGCATCGTCGCGACGGCGGCTGCGGGCGACGCGTTCATGGACATCGCGGAAAGCGTGCAGGCGGAATCGACGAAGCTGCACGATGTCGACACGGCCACGCATGCATGGGCGCACGAGACGCGCACGCAGGGTGCGACGGAGTTCTTCACGCTGATGACGATCATCGGCACGCCGGTGGGCCTGGCGGTCCTCGACACGATCGTCGCGGCGGTGCTCGCGCTGCGGAAGCACTGGCACTGGTCGGTGTACCTGCTGATCACAGCAGGCATCGGCGGTTTGCTCAATCTGCTGCTCAAACGACTCTTCTCCCGTGCACGTCCGGAGCTCGCGGAAGCATTGCGCGGCGCGCACGGCTATTCGTTTCCGAGCGGACACGCGATGGGCTCGACGATCACGTTCTGCGCGCTGAGCTATCTCGCCTTCCGCGCGTTCAAGTCCTGGCGCGTCCGCGCCGCGATCGTGGCTCTCTTCTGCTCGATGATCGTCGCCATCGCCACGTCGCGCATCTATCTCGGCGTGCACTGGATCAGCGACGTCGGCGCCGGCATCAGCGCCGGCTTGATCTGGTTCGTCGCCGCGACGGTGGCGTACGAGACGTGGCGCAGGATCCGACTCGTGCGCGCATTACGGGCAAAAGGCGCGGGCTAAGGGATACGACGGGAGGCCTCCGGCGGCCGGGGCCGCGGGCCCCGGACCCCGCTTGCAGGCCAAGCCTCCGCGACACACTCCCTTAGAT
>JALYOB010000813.1 GCA_030857085.1 Acidobacteriota bacterium
GTTCGAGAACGACCTGATCGTGCTCACGCACTTTTCGCGGCGCTATTCGCGTGACGAAATTCAGAAACTTGCGCGGCGGCGGCTCCCTTTCTCGCTGCGCGAGCGGGTGCGGCTCGGATTACCGGAGCAGTGGCAGCGGCTGTAGCACCGAGTTTGCACTATGCTCGGCGGTAATGACTGTCCGACCCCCGCGCCTGGTCGCGCTCCTCGCCGTTCTGCTCATCACGCTGGCCGGATCCTCGGCTGAAGCTGCAACCAAAAAGAAGAAGAAAGCGCCCGCGAAGAAGACCACCGCGACGCGCCGCGCGACTGCTGCGAAACCGAAACGCGCCCCTCGCGCCGCAGCGGCTCCGGCAGCTCCAGTGGCGGTCGGCGGTACGTTCGAGCAGAGACTGAACTCGCTCGTGCACGGCTCGGTCGCGAGCAGCGCCGATACGAGCATTCAGATCATCGATCTCGAAACCGGCCGCGTCGTCGCGGAGCGCAATCCGCACACGCCGCTCGCTCCCGCGTCGAACATGAAGCTCTTCACGACCGGAGCGGCGATCGATCTGCTGCAGCCCGGCTTCGAAGTCACGACCGCGGTTTACGCGCGCGGCGACGTCGACGCGAGCGGCACGCTGAACGGCGATCTGAAAGTCGTCGGCCGCGGCGATCCGACCATCGGCGGCCGCTTTCACGACGGTCAGGCCACTGCAGTCGTTCAGCAGTGGGCCGCCGATCTCAAACGCGCCGGCGTGAAGACGATCACCGGCGATCTCATTTTCGAGTTCGGCTACTTCGACACCGACTACATCCATCCCACCTGGCCGGTCGATCAGCTGACGGCGTGGTACGAGGCGCCGATCTCCGCCTTCTCGATGCAGGAAGGCTGCGTGGAAGTGCGCGTGATGCCGAGCTCTCCGGGCCAGCAGTGCATCGTGCAGCTCGAGCCGCCGACGACGTACCTGCAGGTCGAGAACAACTGCCGCACCGGCGGCGGCCTGCCGTACATCACGCGCAAACGCGGCACGAATACAGTGATCGTCCGCGGTGGCGTCCCCGCCCGCACCGGTCCGACCGAGGTGTTTCTGACGGTCGAGAATCCGGTGCATTACTTCGCGCAGGTGACCAACGAAACGCTGCAGCGCGCAGGCATCCGCATCATGGGGAAAGTGCAGCTCGTGCCGCGCGACCCGCGCCCCGACTGGCGCCAGGTGGCGAAGCATTCGACCCCGCTCAGCGTGATCGTTTACGTCATCAACAAGAAGAGCCAGAACCATTACGCGGAGCAGGTGATCAAAATGCTCGGCGCGGAGAAGCGGAATCAAGGCTCGTGGGAAGCGGGCACCGCGACGGTGAAGGACTGGCTGACGACGAAGGTCGGCGTTCCTGCGAACGAGTTTTTCCCGACGGATGGCTCGGGGATGTCGCGCAACAATCGCGCGTCCGCCAACGCGTTCATCTCTCTTCTCAAGTACATGTGGAAGAGTCCGTGGCGCGAGGAGTTCGTCAGCTCACTACCGTACACGGGCGATCCCGATTCGAAGTTCGGTCATCGTCTCCGCCACCCGCCGTACGCGCGTCAGGTGTACGCGAAGACAGGCTACATCTCGGGCGTGATCGGTCTCTCCGGTTACGTGCACGCGCAGAGCGGGAAGGTGTACGCGTTCTCGTTCATCTTCAACCGTTACCGCGTCGGCGTGTTCGCCGTGTACAACCTGCAGGATTCGATGCCCAAGGAAATCGTCACGAGCGGGTAAAGTCGATCCGCGGCGCGTGCGCGGACGCGCGCGCCGCAGGTTCCTGCTGTTTGATGGGAAGCCGCACGTGATGATGATGCTGCGGATGTTTCTCCCGCCGCGCGCAGAAGTTGTCCCGCATCTCCGGCCGCTCGCCCAATATCGCTACACAGATTGCTAATCGCATCGGGCGGAATATACGGACGCAGCAAGCTCGTGCGGTGAACGCCGCGTGACAGAACGCGCATCGAGCGGCAACTAACGGTGTGGGCGCTGCGTGGTCGCGAGCGAGAGAAGACGACCGGAGCGCCTCCGGCGGGCCGGC
>JALYOB010000398.1 GCA_030857085.1 Acidobacteriota bacterium
GTTTCAGAAGCCGAGGTACTCCGAGGTACCGAGGTACCCGAGGTACTCCGCGAGGGATTTAGTGCGTAATGGGTGCGTCCGGACTGATGACCTTCTCGGGTTCGGGGAGTTTTTCCTTCACCGTCAATGGAACAATCGTGCCATCGAGCGCGAGCGTCATGACCTCATCCATCGACTCCACGAGGCTGAATTCGATGCGGTCTTTCACGTCCTGCGGGATCTCTTCGAGATCGCGTTCGTTCTCCGCCGGCAGGATCACTTTGGTGATGCCTGCACGCGCCGCGGCGAGGATCTTGTCCTTCACGCCGCCGACCGGCAGCACTTTGCCGCGCAGCGTGATCTCGCCGGTCATGGCGACGTCGCGATGCACCGGAATCTTCGTGACCGCCGAAAGCAGCGCCGTGGCCATGGTGATGCCGGCCGACGGACCGTCTTTGGGAATCGCACCTTCCGGCACGTGAATGTGGATGTCGAGCGAAGCGTGAAAGTCGGGATCGAGACCGAACATCTCCGCACGCGAGCGAACGTACGACAGTGCCGCACGCGCCGACTCCTGCATCACGTCGCCGAGTTTGCCGGTCAGCGTGAGATTGCCTTTGCCGCGGGAGAGCGCGACTTCGGTCGTCAGAATCTCGCCGCCGACTTCGGTCCAGGCGAGGCCGGTTGCGAGACCGACTTCGGCGTTGTCTTCGATCTGATGCGAGCGGTACTTTGGCTTGCCGAGGAGGTCGCGGACTTTGCTGCGGTCAATGGTGGCGGTGAAGGAGGGACCTTCTTTCACCACCTGGCGGGCGATCTTGCGCAGCACGGCGCCGACTTCGCGCTCGAGGTTGCGCACGCCGGCTTCGCGTGTGTACGAGTCGATGAGCTCTTCGAGCGCCGAGTCTTCGAACCTGATGTTCGCGTCTTCGAGACCCTGCTCCCCTTTCTGCTTCGGCGCGAGGAACTGCCGCGCAATGGCGAGCTTCTCGAGGTGCGTGTAGCCGGAGAGCTGGATGATCTCCATGCGGTCGCGCAGCGGCGCGGGAATCGTGTGCGTGACGTTCGCCGTGGCGATGAACATGACCTTCGAGAGGTCGTACTCGACGTCGAGGTAGTGATCGACGAAGGCGTTGTTCTGCTCCGGATCGAGCACTTCCAGAAGGGCCGACGAAGGATCGCCGCGGAAGTCCATCGACATCTTGTCGATCTCGTCGAGGAGGAAGACAGGATTGGTCGTGCCGGCCTTTTTCATCCGCTGGATGATCTGTCCGGGGAACGCGCCGATGTAGGTCCGGCGATGGCCGCGGATTTCCGCCTCATCGCGCACGCCGCCTAACGAGAGGCGAACGAACTTGCGGCCCGTGGCGCGCGCAATCGATTTCGCGAGCGAGGTCTTGCCGACGCCGGGAGGTCCCACGAAGCAGAGGATGGTGCCTTTCGGCTGTTTGACGAGCTGGCGCACCGCGAGGAACTCGAGGATGCGGTCTTTGATCTTCTCGAGACCGAAGTGGTCCTCGTTGAGGATCTGCTCGGCGAGCTCGATGTCTTTGATTTCTTTCGACGATTTTTTCCAGGGAACGGAAACGAGCCACTCGATGTAGTTGCGCGAGACGGTCGCCTCGGCGCTCACACCCGGCATCGCTTCGAGGCGCTTGAGTTCCTGCAGCGCCTTTTCCTTGGTGTCTTTCGGCATCCCCGCCTCTTCGATCTTCTGGCGGAGCTCTTCGATCTCATCCGAGCGGTCGTCCTTGCGTCCGAGCTCGTGATGGATCGCCTTGATCTTCTCGTTGAGGTAGTACTCCTTCTGCGCACGCTCCATCTGTTTTTTGACTTTGGAGTTGATGCGCTTGTCGATGTTGATCTTTTCGATCTCGATCTCGATGAAGTCCTGCAGTTTCTGCAGGCGCTCGTACGGCGAAGGAGTCTCGAGGAGCTGCTGCTTCTCGGTGGTGGTGATGAGGAGGTGCGAGGCGAGCGTGTCGGCGAAGCGATCGGGGTTGTCGAGCTTGAGCGTCGACATCACGCCTTCGAATGCGAGGTGATGGCTCATCTTCGCGTACTGCTCGAAGATCTCCATCAGCTTCTGCATGTACTGCGACACCTCGGGCGTGAGCGGGTATCTGGTGTCGATCTCGCGGACGGCCACGGTGACGAAGCCGTTGGATTCATGCGAGCCGACGATCTCGCCGCGCGTGAGCCCCTCGACCATCACTTTGACGTTCTGGTTCGGGAGCTTGAGGTTCTGTACGACCGTGGCGATGACGCCGATCTGGTAGATCTCGGTCATCGACGGATCGTCGATCTTCGGATCCTTCTGCGTGGCGAGAAAGATCTTCTTCTCGGTCGTCGAAAGCGTCGCTTCGAGCGCCATGATGGAAGCGCGGCGCCCGACGACGAACGGCGCCATCATCGAGGGGAAGACCACCATGTCACGCAAGGGGACGAGTGGCAGTTGCACGATGTTCGATTCAGGATTGGACATGTTCGAGAGTGTTATACGCCGAATGTGATTCAAAAACTTCCCTCCCGCCGGAGCGGGCGGGCGCGGGCCTGGACGATACGAATTGAAAATTGAAAATTGAAAATTGAAAAATCGGATTGAGCTGACCGGTCTCGCGCTGCCGTTCTTTCAATTTTCAATTTTCAATTTTCAATTTACGTCTGAACGCGAAAAGGCCGCCCGAAGGCGGCCACAGTGCAATCGAAGCGAACCGCGCTAGCCGGCCTTCTTGTACGCGGTAATCGGCTGGCTGCGGTTTTCGACGACTTCGCGGGTGATGACGCACTCGCTGATCGTGTGTTCCGAGGGGATGGTGTACATGATTTCGAGCATCAGCTCTTCGATGATGATCTTGAGACCGCGGGCGCCGACGTTGCGCTTGAGCGCTTCTTCGGCGATCGCCTCGAGGGCATCGTCGGTAAAGCGGAGCTCGACGTTTTCGAAGCCCATGATGGTCTGGTACTGACGGACCAGCGAGTTCTTCGGCTCGCGGAGGATTTCGATGAGCGCCGCGCGATCGAGCTCGCTGAGGGTCGCGACCACGGGCAGACGGCCGACGAACTCGGGGATCAGACCGAACTTGATGAGATCTTCCGGATGGACCTGCGCGAGCAGCTCTCCCGTCTTCTTCTCTTTCTTCGAGGCGATCTTCGCGCCGAAGCCCATCGACGTCTGCGAGAGACGGCGCTCGATTACCGTATCGAGACCGACGAATGCGCCGCCGCAGATGAAGAGGATGTTCGTCGTGTCGATCTGGATGAATTCCTGGTGCGGATGCTTGCGGCCGCCCTGCGGCGGAACGTTCGCAACGGTGCCCTCGAGGATCTTGAGGAGCGCCTGCTGCACGCCTTCACCCGAGACGTCGCGCGTGATGGACGGGTTGTCGCCCTTGCGGCAGATCTTGTCGACTTCGTCGATGTAGACGATGCCGCGCTGGGTTTTGTCTTTGTCGTTCCCCGCCGCCTGATAGAGCTTGAGGATGATGTTCTCGACATCTTCGCCGACGTAGCCGGCTTCGGTGAGGGTCGTGGCGTCGACGATCGTGAACGGCACCGACAGCATGCGGGCGAGCGTCTGCGCGAGCAGGGTCTTGCCCGTTCCGGTGGGGCCGATCAGGAGGATGTTCGACTTCTGCAGCTCGACGTCCGCGCGCGTGTTGCGCTGCTGGTAGTCGATCCGCTTGTAGTGGTTGTACACCGCCACGGCGAGCTTCTTTTTCGCCCGCTCCTGTCCGATGACGTAGAGGTCGAGGAACTCTTTGATCTCTTTCGGCTTCGGAAGCTGGCCTGCGCCTTCGAGAGCGCCAGGTTCATCCTTCCGGTCCTCTGCAATGATGTCCAGACAGATGTCCACACACTCATCGCAGATGTAGACGGTGGGTCCGGCGATCAACTTCTTGACGTCGCGCTGCGACTTGTTGCAGAAGCTGCAACGAAGCACGTCGCCGCTGTTCCCCTTCTTCGACATGTCCGATTGGGTCCTTTTGTGAGCTTCGCCCGGAATTGAACTCCTGAGCGTCGTTCAAGTCAACTCGGCTTCTGGTGAACCGCATTCCACGCGCTCCGGGCAACGCGACGCGCGCGCCCGGAGCGTTCACAAAGAGCGGCGGTTAATCGCGCTTCGCTATGACCTGATCAACAAGACCGTATTCCTGCGCCTGCGGTGCCTGCAGGATGTAGTCGCGGTCGGTGTCTTTGTCGATCTTCTCGATGGGCTGGCCGGTGTGATTGGCGAGGATTCCGTTCAGACGCGCTTTCATCTGCATGATGTCGCGCGCGTGAATGTCGATCTCGCTGGCCTGCCCGCCGAGGCCGTGCATGAGCGGCTGATGGATGAGGACGCGCGAGTTGGGAAGGCAGTAGCGCTTGCCTTTCGCGCCCGCGGCGAGCAGCACGGCCGCCATCGACGCCGCCTGCCCGATGCAGATGGTGGCGATGTCGGGTTTGACGTACTGCATCGTGTCGTAGATGGCCATCCCCGCCGTAATGGACCCGCCCGGCGAGTTGATGTAGATGGAGATGTCCTTTTCGGGATTCTCCGCTTCGAGGAACAGCAGCTGCGCAATGATGAGGTTCGAGACGTTATCGTCGATCGGCTGGCCGAGGAAGATGACGTTGTCTTTGAGGAGGCGCGAGTAGATGTCGTAGGCACGCTCGCCACGCGACGTCTGCTCGACCACCATCGGGATCAAAACCATTTGCGGGTCTCCTTTGCGTCGCGCATTTTATGCGCGACGTGCGTGAATCGCGCGTTGCGTGGATCGCAAGCGTGCGTCACAGAGGGTGTCGGGTGTCAGGTATCTGGGCTGTTTTGCCCGGGCGACACAGCCCAGATAC
>JALYOB010000399.1 GCA_030857085.1 Acidobacteriota bacterium
CCGATACAACCACACCCTCAGCAACGACACCAGCTGCTGGGCGTCGATCGGCTTGGTGATGTAGTCGCTGGCGCCGGCTTCCATGCACTTCTCGCGGTCGCCTTTCATCGCTTTCGCGGTGAGGGCGATCATCGGGAGGTTCTTGTACTCGTCCATGCTGCGGATGCGGCGCATGGCTTCGTAGCCGTCCATCTCCGGCATCATCACGTCCATCAGCACCACGTCCAGATCGGGCGTTTTCCTGAGGATTTCAATGCCTTCCGCACCGCTTTCGGCATACAGCACCTTCATCTTGTGGCGCTCGAGGAGGCTCGTGAGCGCGTAGATGTTGCGCATGTCGTCGTCGACGATGAGGGCCTTCTTGCCGGCCAGCACGGGATCCGACTCGTGCAGCTGCTCGAGCATCTTCCGCTTCTGCTCCGGCAGGTTCTCTTCGACGCGATGCAGGAACAGAGCGGTCTCGTCGAGCAGGCGATCCGGCGAGCGCACATCTTTCACGATGATCGCGTCCGCCATCCGCTGCAGGTCGGCCTCTTCCTTCCGCGAGAGCTCGCGGCCGGTGTAGACGACCACCGGAACATCGGTGATCTGCAGGTCGCTCTTCATCCGATTGAGGAAGTCGAAGCCGCTCATGTCGGGCAGCCCGAGGTCGAGGACCATACAGTCGAAGCGGCGCTCGCCGAGAATCCGGAGCGCTTCCTCACCTGTGCCGACGCCGGTGATCTCGACGTCGCCTTCACCAATCAGTTCGATGATCGCCTGACGCTGCTGCTCGTTGTCCTCGACCACGAGGAGCGACTTGTTCGACCGCTCCACGAAGCCGCGAATCTTCGAGAACGCCTCGTCGAGCGACTCTTTCTCGACCGGCTTCTGCATCTGCGCGAATGCGCCGAGGCGCAGACCGCGTGCTGCTTCTTCATCGCCGGAGATGATGTGCACCGGGATGTGACGCGTCACGCGATCGTGCTTGAGGCGATCGAGCACCGTCCAACCTTCCATGTCCGGCAGCGCGATGTCGAGCGTGATGGCATCGGGGCGGTAGCGCGGCGCGAGCTGCAGTGCAGTCTCACCACGTGTCGCCACGATTCCCTTGAAGCCTTTGTCGCGCGCCATGTCGAGGAGGATGCTCGCGAACGTGACGTCGTCTTCGACGATCATCACCGTCCGGTCGCCTTCCTGAATGTTGTCGCGATCGTCGGGCACCTGCTCTTCGACCACGACGAGGTTCTGCTCCTCGGCCGGGCGATCGTCGCCGGTATCACTATCGATCGTGTTACTGCGCGTCTCTCGGACGACTGCCTGCATCGGCGCGGGACGATTGCCGCTTTCGGTATCGCGCTCGACATCACGCCGCTCGCGCGGCTTGGTCGGCGCAACGTACGTCTGCGGCAGGAAGAGGGTGAACGTCGAGCCGACGCCCGCCTCGCTTTCGACGCGAATCTCGCCGCCGAGCAGTCGCGCGATTTCGCGGCTGATCGACAGACCGAGACCCGTTCCGCCGAAGCGCCGCGTGGTCGACGCATCCGCCTGCTGGAACGCTTCGAAGATGATGCGCTGCTTCTCTTCGGGGATGCCGATGCCGGTGTCGGTCACCGAGAATGCGATGACGCCGGCCGCGCGATCGAGCACGTCGTGGCCCGGCGTCCAGCCGCCCGTCGCCGTGTCCATGCGCAGCGTGACGCCGCCCTTCTCGGTGAACTTGAACGCATTGCCCAGGAGGTTTTTGAGCACCTGCTGCACGCGCGTCGGATCGGTGTGAATCGTCTTCGGCAACGTGGGCGACTGCTCGATGTTGAACGCGAGTCCCTTGTCGTTCGCAACCTGACGGAACGTGCGCTCGGTCAGATCCGCGATCTCGCGGAACGGCACGTCGCTGAGCGAGACCGTCATCATGCCGCTCTCGATCTTCGACAGATCGAGGATGTCGTTGATGAGCGTGAGGAGATCCTGGCCGGAGCCGTGGATCGTCTTCGCAAAGTCGACCTGCTTGTCGGTGAGGTTGCCCTCGGGGTTGTCGGAGAGGAGCTTCGCGAGGATGAGCAGCGAGTTGAGCGGCGTGCGCAACTCGTGCGACATGTTCGCGAGGAACTCGGATTTGTACTTCGACGTGAGCGCGAGCTGCCGCGCCTTGTCTTCGAGCTGACGCTTGGCCTGTTCGACCTCGCGATTCTTCTGCTCGACTTCCTCGTTCTGCGCGGTGAGAAGACGGGCTTTCTCTTCCAGCTCTTCGTTGGTCTGCTGCAGCTCTTCCTGCTGCTGACGGAGCAGTTCTTCCGAAGTCTGGAGCGATTTGGCCTGCTGCTCGAGGCGCTTGTTGGTCTCGGTGAGCTCTTCCTGCTGCGCCTGCAGTTCTTCTGCGAGCGACTGCGACTGCGCGAGCAGTTCCTCCGTTCTCATGTTCGCCTGGATCGTGTTGAGCACGACGCCGATCGACTCGGTGAGCTGATCGAGCAGCGACTGGTACGTGTCGGTGAAGCGGGCGAAGCTCGCGAGCTCCATGACCGCCAGGACCTGACCTTCGAAGACGATCGGCAGCACGATGAGCTGCAGCGGCTTCGCCTCGCCGAGGCCGGAGTTGATCTGCACGTAATCGTCGGGCGCGTTGGTGATGAGGATGCGCTGCTTCTCGAACGCGGCCTGACCGATGAGCGACTCGCCGATGCGGAACTCTTTGTTGAGATGCTTCCGCTCGCGGAACGCATACGTCGCGGTCAGCTTCAGGCGCGGATCGTCCTGGTTCGAGCCGTCCATCGTGTAGAACACGCCGTGCGCCGCGCCGACGACCGGAGCGAGCTCGCTCAGGATCATCTGCGACACCGCCTGCAGGTTCTTCTGTCCCTGCATCATGCGGGTGAACTTCGCGAGGTTCGTCTTCAGCCAGTCCTGCTCCGCATTGCGCGCGGTGGTCTCGCGCAGGTTGCGGATCATCTCGTTGATGTTGCCTTTGAGTGCTGCGAGCTCGCCCTGCGCTTCGACGGTGATGTTGCGAGTGAGATCGCCCTTCGTCACTGCAGTGGCGACGTCGGCGATGGCGCGCACCTGCGTGGTGAGGTTTGCGGCGAGCTGATTGACGTTGTCCGTCAGATCGCGCCACGTGCCGGCTGCACCAGGCACGTTGGCCTGACCGCCGAGGCGTCCTTCGACACCGACTTCACGAGCAACCGTGGTGACCTGATCGGCAAACGTTGCGAGCGTCTCGATCATGTCGTTGATCGTGTCGCCCAGCTCGGCGATCTCGCCTCGCGCTTCGACCGCGAGCTTCTGCTTCAGATTGCCTTTCGCGATCGCCGTCACGACGCGCGCGATGCCGCGCACCTGCGAGGTGAGGTTCGACGCCATCATGTTGACGTTGTCGGTCAGATCCTTCCACGTACCGGCAACGCCTTTGACCTGCGCCTGACCGCCCAGCTTCCCTTCCGTACCGACTTCACGCGCAACGCGCGTAACTTCGGATGCGAACGAGTTGAGCTGATCGACCATCGTATTGATGGTGTCTTTCAGTTCGAGGATCTCGCCTTTGACGTCGACGGTGATCTTCTTCGAGAGATCGCCGTTCGCAACGGCCGTCGTCACCTGCGCGATGTTGCGCACCTGATTGGTGAGGTTCGACGCCATCATGTTGACGTTGTCGGTGAGGTCTTTCCACGTGCCGCTGACGCCTTTGACCTGCGCCTGACCGCCGAGACGTCCCTCGGTGCCGACCTCGCGCGCAACACGCGTGACTTCCGATGCGAACGAGTTGAGCTGATCGACCATCGTGTTGATGGTGTTCTTCAGTTCGAGGATTTCGCCGCGCACGTCAACGGTGATCTTGCGCGACAGGTCACCGAGTGCGACGGCGGTCGTCACCTCGGCGATGTTGCGCACCTGCGCGGTGAGGTTCGAGGCCATCGAGTTGACCGAATCGGTCAAGTCTTTCCACGTACCGGAGACGCCTTTGACCTGCGCCTGACCACCGAGGCGGCCTTCCGTACCGACTTCGCGTGCGACGCGGGTGACTTCCGCGGCGAACGAGTTGAGCTGATCGACCATCGTGTTGATGGTGTCTTTCAGCTCGAGGATCTCGCCGCGAACATCGACCGTGATCTTCTTCGACAGGTCTCCGTTTGCGACGGCGGTCGTGACCTGCGCGATGTTGCGCACCTGCGCGGTCAGGTTTGACGCCATCATGTTGACGTTGTCGGTGAGGTCCTTCCACGTACCGGCAACGCCTTTCACCTGCGCCTGGCCGCCCAGCTTTCCTTCGACGCCGACTTCACGCGCAACGCGCGTGACTTCGGACGCGAATGAATTCAGCTGATCGACCATCGAGTTGATCGTGTTCTTCAGCTCGAGGACTTCGCCTTTGACGTCGACGGTGATCTTCTTCGAGAGGTCGCCGTTCGCAACCGCCGTGGTGACGTCCGCGATGTTGCGCACCTGCGCGGTCAGGTTGGCGGCCATGTAGTTGACCGAATCGGTCAAGTCTTTCCACGTGCCGGAGACACCCTGCACGTCGGCCTGACCGCCCAGCTTCCCTTCCGTGCCGACCTCACGCGCCACGCGCGTGACCTCAGCAGCGAACGAGCGGAGCTGATCGACCATGACGTTGATCGTGTTCTTCAGCTCGAGGATCTCGCCTTTGACTTCGACGGTGATCTTCTTCGAGAGGTCGCCGTTCGCAACCGCGGTCGTGACTTCCGCGATGTTGCGCACCTGGCCGGTGAGGTTCGAGGCCATCGAGTTCACCGAGTCGGTGAGGTCTTTCCACGTGCCGGCGACGCCTTTGACTTCCGCCTGCACGCCGAGCTTTCCTTCGGTACC
>JALYOB010000814.1 GCA_030857085.1 Acidobacteriota bacterium
GGTGCCCGAAGGGCGGATGAGGGGCGGGTCATCGCGCCCCGCTCCTGTAAATGCCATCCAATGCCTCGGCCACTTCGACCACGTGCTCAATGGAGGGATCGAACGCATTGCTCTGTGCGAGCCGCGTTGCCCAGTCGACTGCCGCACGTCCACCCCACGGGTCGCCGGGCTGGGTGAGCTGGGTGGATTGGGTTTTCTGATAATGCTCGGCGACAAAGTCGTAGAACGAGCCGTTGATGTTGTGGAAGGCGGCGGCGCCGTGGGTTCCATAGAACACCGCTTTGATTTCGGCGTCGCGGCCGGCGCTGAGGTTCCAGGAGCAGGCGAGCTGCATGGCCGCGCCGTTGGAGAGGTCCATCATCGCCACCGCGTAGTCTTCGACAGAATGGCCGCCATTGTGGAAAAGGCGGCCGGTCGTGCGTTCCACTTTCGGGAAGCCGAGCGTCCAGAGGGCCATGTCCACGAGGTGAATTCCGAGGTCGATGACGCAGCCGCCGCCGGAGAGTCTGGCGTCATAGAACCACGGCTTGTCCGGGCCATAAGCATTGTGAAAGACAAGATCGATCGCGTAGACGTCGCCGATCGCTTTGTCGTCCACCAGTTTCTTCACCGCAACCATGGCGTCGGTGAAGCGATAGGAGAGGTCGACGCCTAACAGGCGATCATTGGCTCGCGCGGCATCGACAACGCGGCGCGTTTCTTCCGCATTACGGCCGAGGGGTTTTTGGCAGAAAACCGCCTTCCCGCGTTCGAGGGCGGCAATGGCTTGTTCGGCGTGCATGGCGCTCGGAGTGGCGATCACGATTGCGTCCGCGTCGCTTGCGAGAAGATCTTCGTATTTGAGCTCCGTGTCGACGTCGCAGGTGTAGGTCGCCTCGCCCATGCCCGCTTCGACGATCGCGTTCATGCGATGCCGCCCAATCCAGCCCAATCCGGCGAAGCCGAGACGCGGCACGGCCGTAATGGCCGTCAAAACAACACCGTCCCTTTCACGAAATCGTCGGGGCGCGTTTCGACGTCGTCGAGCGCGCGATTCAATTCGTCGAGCGAGTACGAATGGGTGAGGAGCGGCGTTGGATTGATCCGGCCTGCAAGGACGGCGTCGATCGCGTCCTGCATGCCGCGCACGTAATTGCGCGGATCGCGTTCGTGCGCATTGACGACGTCGATGCCGAGCCAGTTCCAGTTCTGCATGTTCACCTGGCGCAGTCCGTCCTGGTGATAGCCGGCAATGATGAGGCGGCCGCGCTCGCCGATGATGTCATTGGCGATGTCGAGCGGCCATTGGGAGCCGACGCATTCGATGACCCGCTCCGCGCCGCGCTGCTGCGTCAGTTCTTTCATCCGGCCGACGATTTCCCAATGATCGGTCATCGGGATCGTTTCGTCGGCGCCGCAGCTCTTTGCGATTTCACGAGCGGATTCGCGCCGCGAGATGGCGACCACGCGCGCGCCGGCGCTTCTCGCAAGCTGAATGAGCAGGTTCCCGAGGAATCCGGCGCCAATGATGGCGACGGTCTGTCCCGATTCGATTTCACTGCGGCGGAAGATGTTCAGTGCGCAGCCGATCGCTTCGCCGGGAAACTTCTGTCCCGCGAGCTGTTCGGGGATGCGCACGAGACTGTCGGATTTCGTGATGTCGTATTCGGCATAGGCGCGGCCGGAGAGGAAGGCCACCCGTTCGCCCGTTTTGATGTTCTCGACGCCGTCGCCGATGGCGTCGACCACGCCCCAGCCTTCATGGCCGGGCGCGCCTGCGTCGAGAGGGTAGTTGAACCACTCGCGGCCTTCCCACACCGGAAGATTCGACGCACAGACGCCGCAGCCTTCGAGGCGCACGCGCACTTCGCCGGCAGCCGGTTCGGGCAGAGGAGCATCGATGACTTCGAGTTTGCGGGAAGCCGCAATGCGAGCTGCTTTCATGACAGGACCCTGTGAGTGAGCTCGCGGCCGAGCAGTTTGCGCGCGGCCGCGGCGGAAGCGTTTGTGATTGAGTTCCTCGGAGTTCCTCGGGTTCCTCGGAGTTCCTCGGAGTAGGTC
>JALYOB010000815.1 GCA_030857085.1 Acidobacteriota bacterium
CAGCAACACCGTTCGCTCGAAGGTGTTCGCGGCCGGCGGCAGCGAGCGCCGCATCGACATCCAGCTGCGGCCGTTCGTCGACGTCGTCGTTCGCGTGAAAGACCAGAGCGGCAACCCCATTCCGAACGCGCGGGTCGCGATCGTATCGAGCGAGGACGGCGAGCGATTCGCGAGCAACTATGCAGTCGCGCCGCTCCTTGCCGCGTACGCGTACACGACCGGTGCGAACGGCGAGGTGCAACTGCGCGTTGCGCGCGGCGGCAAGTACCGCGTGGCCATCGGCGGCGATGGCGTGCAGACCACGTCGATGCCGCTCTTCCTTCCGCCGCCGGGCGCGGAGAATCTCGCCCCGAATCCGTTCGTCGCCGAAATGATGGTGACGGCCGACCCGTCGCTCCGCGCGGCGCAGGCAGCCGCCGCCGCGCCGGTGACCACGAGACTGCGCGCGCAGGTGATCGATGCAGCGAACGGCGCGGCGGTGAACGAGTTCGTCTACATCGTCGAACCGGTCGAGACGAACGGCGTCATCGTGCGGACGTTTCAACGCGAGATGACCAGCAGCAGCGGCGCGATCGAGGAGCCATTGCCGCCGGGCACGTATCGCCTCTATGTCACGGCACCCGGCTTTCTTCCGCTGACCCCGATGGAAGTGCGCGTGGCCGAGCGCGCCGATGCAGGCGTGCGCATTCCGCTCGACCGCGGCGCACGCATCAGCGGCCGCGTCACGGACGAGAACGGACGGCCGATCTCCGAGGTGAACTTCGACATCGAGCATCCATCGCTTTCGCAGAAGCTGACGATCACGTGGCAGCAGGAGGATGGATCGTTCTCCCTGAGCGGATTTCCGGCGGGAACGATGACGCTCATCGCGCGCGCTCGCGGCGTGCTGACGTTTCAGACTTCGGTCACCGCGAAGCCGAATGCGACGCTCGACATCCGGATGAAGAGTGGCCGCTCGATCGAAGGCGTCGTGACGCGCGACGGGAAGCCGGTTGCAGGCGCGTACGTCTACGCGTTCACCCCCGCGCGCGGCGATCAGTACGCGGTGAGCGATGCGAGCGGACGCTTCACGCTGAGCGGCCTCACGAACGCGCCGTACAGCATCACCGCGACGAAAGACGACGTAACCGGTGTGATCGATGACATCGATCCGGCGGTGACGCACGACGTCACGATCAACATTGCAGAACAGTTGGCGCCGGACAGCGTCGCGCGGGTACATCCAATCGCTCACGATGAGGAAAGCGAAAGTGGTCCGGCCGCGGTGACGGGGCGCGTGGCGAAGAACGGCAGGGCTGTCGCGGGCGCGACGATCGTGTTCATGCGCGGCGGCAATGTCATCGACACGATTCAGTCCGGCAAGGACGGCACGTTCGCGGTGGAGCTTCCTCACGGTGGACGGTACGAAGTGATGGCCGCCGATCTGAGCGGCATGCTCGAACGCCCGTACACGATCGTGCGCGTGCTTCGCGGCGGCGAGACGCTGGCGATCCAGCTCGGCGAGCGTGTGATCCAGGGGAACGTCGTCACGGCGGACAAGCACGAGCCGCTCGTGGGCGCGCGGGTGGCGCTCGTGCCTGCGAAGGGCGTGGCGCAGGTGATGGGCGGCAGCGCGGTCACCGATGCGAGCGGCCACTTCCGCCTCACGACCGGCGCCACGGGCGCGGTGAGTCTCGTGGCGACGGCAGAGGGATATGGCTCGCGCGCGCGTCCGGTCGATGTCGGCGACGCGGCGCCGGTCACGTTCGAATTGCAACGCGTCGAGCCGCTGCGCGTGCGCGTGTTCGACGCGAAGACGAAGGTGCCGCTCGAAGCGAGGGTCGACCTCACGACGGCGGACGGCACCGTGCTGCCGCTGAACAAACAGCACGACGGCGAGGCGATGGTGTTCTGGGTCGCCGAGGGGAAATACCTGCTGCACGTGCACACGCAGGATCACCGCGACAAGACGATCGAGGTCACCGCGCCCGGCGCGGTGGATGTGGATATTTAGAGTGGTTTGGAGTGCGGCGACGCCAGTCGCCGCTTTCACTCGTCTCC
>JALYOB010000816.1 GCA_030857085.1 Acidobacteriota bacterium
CCCCCCCCACTCCATAGCAGGAGCTCACTTCGCCCAAGGTCACGTTCCCTGTAAAGCGTTGCGATCGTCGCCGATGCGCGGGATGACACGACCGGCAACCGACAACCGGCAACCGGCAACTACTTCTCTTTCGCAATCCCTCCGAGCGTCGCATTCGTCGCCCGGATGTAATCCGCGGGTGCGAGCAGAATTTGCGCGCCGCGCAAACCGGCGGAGATGGAGATGACGTCGAAGAGCTCGATCGTTTCGTCGGCGAAGACCGGGTAGTTCTTCTTTGCCGCGAGTGCGGTCACGCCGCCGCGGATGTAGCCGGTGAGCGGTTGCACTTCCTTGAGAGCGACCGTGTCGATCTTCTTGTCGCCGGTCAGTTGCGCGAGCGCTTTCAGATCGAGCTGCTGATCGCCGGGCACCACGGCGAAGCAGATGCCGTGTTTGTCGCCGCGGGCGACGAGGGTCTTGAACACCTGCTCGGGCGGGAGACCGACTTTGCGCGCGACGCTCTCGGCCGCGAGGTCGTCGGGATCGACTTCGTACTCGCGCACCTCGTACGAAATCCCCATTGCGTCGAGCAGGCGCGCGGCGTTGGTTTTCATCGGACGCAAAGTTTACAGGCTCGTCTTTTGCTCGCTCGCGCCCGGTAAGTGAAGCGGAAAAAGAAGATCGTCATCTTCGGGCTGACCGTCAGCTCGTCGTGGGGGAACGGCCATGCAACGCTCTGGCGCGCGCTGCTGCGCTCCCTCGCCGCGCAGGGACACGAGGCGGTGTTCTTCGAGCGCGACGTCCCGTATTACGCGGAGAATCGCGATCTTCATCGCGGCGACGGCTACGAGCTCGTGCTCTATCGCGACTGGAACGAAGCGTTGCCGCTCGCGCGCAAGGCGCTTGCGAACGCCGACGTGGGGATGGTCACTTCGTATTGTCCCGACGCGCGTGCGGCGTCGGAGCTGATCGTCGCCACGCCGGGAGTCCTGCACGTTTTCTACGACCTCGATACGCCGGTCACGCTCGATCGTCTCGATCGTGGCGAAGAGGTCGAGTACCTGCCGGAAGACGGGCTGTCGCAGTTCGATCTCGTGCTCAGTTTTACCGGAGGCCGCGCGCTCGACGAGCTGCAAAGCCGTCTCGGCGCAAGGAAGGCCATCCCTCTCTACGGATCGGTGGATGCGAGCGCGCATCGTCCCGTCGCCCCGCTCCCGCAGTACGAAGGCGATCTCTCCTACCTCGGCACCTACGCCGCCGACCGGCAGGAAGCGGTCGAGCGGCTCTTCGTCGGCGCCGCCCGTTCGCTCCCCTCGAAGCGTTTCGTCCTCGGCGGTTCGATGTATCCGCGCGAGTTCCCCTGGACCGACAACATCTACTTTTTCAATCACGTCGCGCCGCCCGAGCATCCGGCGTTCTATTGCTCGTCGAAGCTCACGCTCAATGTCACCCGCGGCGCCATGGCCGCCCGCGGCTACTGCCCCTCAGGGCGTCTCTTCGAAGCGGCCGCCTGCGCGACGCCGATCCTCTCCGACACCTTCGATGGCCTCGACACCTTCTTCGAGCCGGGCAAAGAAATCCTCCTCGCCCGCTCCACCGACGAAGCGATCGACGCACTCAACCTGCCGGCGACTGAGCTGGCAAAGATCGGCCAGGCCGCCCGCAAACGCGTGCTCGCCGAACACACGAGCGAAGTACGGGCACAACAGATGCTGGACGCCTTCGGCTAGGCGCGCGCCGCGCGCCGTTGTCGGTTCTCGGTTGTCCGTTCAGGGTGAGCTAGCGCGAGAGCCACGCACAACGGACAACGGATAACGGACAACGGACAACCCTCACCGACAACCGACAACCGACAACCAGACCCAACCAACCACCGGGAGGCAACCATGTGGGGAATCGTTCCCGCCGCGGGGATCGGCAGCAGAATTCAGCCGCTGGCGTTCAGCAAGGAGCTGCTTCCGGTCGGGTCGCGTTTCGACGGCACGGCGGAGCGGCCGCGCGCGGTCACCGAATACCTCCTCGATCGCATGCTCATCGGCGGCGCGACGCGCATCTGCTT
>JALYOB010000817.1 GCA_030857085.1 Acidobacteriota bacterium
GTGTGCCGCGAAGTGAGCCGCACGCGCTGCGCGAGCGAGGCCTGCCGCGGGTCGAACATGGACTACGTCACGCTGCAATGTGGAGGCGGCGCGCCGCTGCATCGCTGCGTGGTCAACTTCCGCTGCAGCGCGGATTGACCGGTGTACAATCCTTTTCGTGCGGATTGGGTGGGTGTGGATCATAGGGATCTTCCAGGCAGCGGCTATGTACGCCGCGCCCGCCACTCCAATTGCCACCGCACGCGTCAACGCCGAAATCCGCGCAACTCTCACCCGCGACTACGACCTCGAGGTCTCTGTTCAGCCGCATGAAGGAGACGCGTGGACCCGCCTCGCGAAACGCGTCACCGGCGACGCCGCGAACTGGGAAGACATCGCCTCCGCCAATCACGCCGACGAAAAACTCACCACGGATGATCCGGTGCGCGTGCCGTTCGCGCTGCTCCGGCCGAATCTGCAGCGCGACGTGCTCACCGCGCTTTTCCCGCAGGACTCCCTCACGCCCAATGGCTGGAAGCATGTCGTCGTCGGCGCGCGCGGGATCGAAGGGGAGTCGCTCTGGAAAATCGCCGAGTGGCTCACCGGCGACGGCGCGAACTACACCCTCATCCGCAAAGCCAATCCGAGTCAGGGACTCTCGACCCGCAAAGGTGACGTGATCCTCGTTCCCAAACGGCTGCTCACCGCCGCACTCGGCGGGAGCTCGGAGGAAGAGAATGCACCGAAGACGGCAGCAGAGGTTCGGAAACCCGCGGACGATGCGATTCAGCGTGCAGCAACGGATGAAAATGTTCCGGAAGCGACAACAGTTGCTGCGCCTCTCTCCGAACCGTCGCTGACGTACGTACGCAACGGGAGCGAGCCGCACGCGGTCTACCGGCTGCAAAAGGGAGAAGCGCTCTACTCGTCGGTCGCGATTCGCTTCACGGGCCGCGTCTACTCGAAGGACGTCGGCGACGTGCTCGATCGCCTCGTGAAGTTCAACGAGATCGGCGACGTGGCGAAGATCCCGGTCGGCTATCCGGTGAAGATCCCGATGGAGCTGCTGCTCCCCGAGTACCTGCCGAAGGACGATCCGGCCCGCGTCGCACGCGAGACGACGCAGCGCGAATCGGCAAAAATCGCGAAGCGCACCCGCGCCGCGGGCCTGGCCGGCGTGCACGTGATCCTCGACGCCGGTCACGGCGGCCGCGACGTCGGCACCGAACACGACGACGTGTGGGAGTCGACGTATGTCTACGACGTCGCCTGCCGCCTCCGCCGCATTCTGGAAAAGGAGTCGGCGGCGAAGGTGTCGATGACCACGCGCTCGAAGAAAGGGGGCTTCTCCGTCTCGGACGACAACGTGCTCCCCGCCGCCCACGATCACTACGTGCAGACGACCCCCGCGTATCTGCTCGATGACGCAATCGTCGGCGTCAATCTCCGCTGGTATCTCGCCAACTCGATTTTCCGCCGAGCGATGAAGAACGGGATCCCGCAGGAGAAGGTGGTTTTCCTCTCGATCCACGCCGACTCGCTCCACCCTTCGCTGCGCGGCGCAATGGCGTACATCCCCGGCGCAAGCTTCGTCACCGGCTCGTTCCAGAAGAAGGGCGACATCTATCTCACCCGCGCCGAAGTGCGCGAGCAGCCGAGCGTCACGCACTCGCGCGAGGACTCTCTCCTCGCCGAAGGTCTCTCCCGCGAGCTCGCGGAATCGGTGATGTCCTCATTCGAACGAAAAGGTCTGAAGGTGCACCCGTTCGAGCCGGTCCGCGACAACGTGATCCGCGGCGGCAAGGAATGGGTCCCCGCGGTGATCCGCCACAATCAGATCCCCACCCGCATGCTGCTCGAGGTCTGCAATCTCGGCAACGCAAAGGACCGCGATCTGATCCGGACGAAGAAGTACCGCCAGCAACTCGCCGAGGCGATGTATCAGGGGATCGTCGATTTCTACGCGACGCCGCGCGACGAGAAGATGGTGGCGTCTCGCAGCGCTGCACGATAGAGAGACGACGAGGGGCCTCCGGCGGCCGGGCCACGGGCCCGGACC
>JALYOB010000060.1:0-1538 GCA_030857085.1 Acidobacteriota bacterium
ACGATCCGAGGGGGGCGATTGCGGTGAGATCGCCGATCTCGAGGTACGCGGGGGAGCGACCACGCTGGCTCTCGAGCGGTGCAATCAGCCGCAGGCGCGCCTCGCCGAGCAGCATGTCGCGATCGGGCACCGTGTAGAACCCGACCTGCACCGGCACGATGCGGTAGAGGCGGATCCGCACCTCCGCATCCGTCAAGGCATCAATGTCGTAGACGCGGAGCGTGTTGCGAAATGCGCTGCTGACGGGGACATTGACCAGCGTGATCGTGCCGCTCCGCAGATCGCGCTCGCGGACGACCGGAATCTCCGTTCCCCATGTCTCGAGTTGCCGCGACAGATCGCGGACGCGAAGGGAAAACGCCAGCCGCTCGCCCGGAGTGGCCTCGATGATCGCGGCACGGCGGTCGGTCGCCTCCGGCATTACCACGGCGCTTTGCTCCGCTCCGATGTCCGCCTCCGATCCACACGAGGCGCCGATCGGCGGACAGACGGGTGCGATGTTCCGAAGATGCACGGGCGTCGCTCCCGAGTTTCGCGCAACGAGCTCGGTCGTCCAGAGCGAGCCGAACGCACCCGGCACCGGGACGGTGATCGCGATCGGAATCAGCAGCCGCTCGCTCGCGGCGCTCTGCGCGTGCACTGCGGCAGGGAGGAGCAATAGAAGGGACAACAGCGTCACGTTGAATCGTTTCATGATCAGGGGTACTCCACGGCGCAGACGGCGCTCGAGTAGCGGCGGATGGCGAGAAGATTGTTGGACGTGGGATTGCCGTTCTGATCGACGCCGGACGTATCGAACGGCGTGCTGACGCGCTGCGCATATTGCTGCAATCGCGACCAGACCTGCGGAGGTGTCAGCGTCGGCTCGACCTGAAGAATGCGTGCGGCGAGGCCCGCCACGAGCGGCGCGGAGAATGAAGTTCCCGACTTTCTCTGAGCCGTCGTCCGGTAAGCAGTCGTCGAGACAGTGTCGGCCGAATCGATGTTGTCTGCCGGTGCGTAGATGTCGACCATGTTGCCGTGATTCGAACCTGCCGGGACGGACGTGAACGTGCCATTCGCTGCGTAGCAGGTTTCGGTGTACGCGTTCGGATCACCGCTGTACATCGGGCTTTGCCAACGCACGTCGGTGAGCACGGGACGGAACGTCGCGCGCGAGCAACGGCCGTGTCTAACGGCGACCGTACGTCCGCCCAGGACGGACGCGACGGCTGTGCCGTGGCCGTAAACCGACGAGGTGCCGCTCGGGCAGACGTAATCGCCGCGATTGACAGTGCAATCGGCCGCAAAGCAGACGCCGGCTTTCACGCGAGGAGGGGGAATGCCGTCGCAGCAAACAAGCACACGGCGACGACGGTACGTTTCAGCATGAAGGATGGGTCTCCGGCGGAACAGGTGAGCGATAGAGGCAGAAGGATGGAAGAACGTCCAAGTGCATGCTACGGCGCCGCGACTATCGTGTCAAGGTTATTGTGAGTATTGACTCGCCGACCATTCCGCCAGAGCGACCGCTCGATTCGATGTCCTTTGGAGTGGGG
>JALYOB010000060.1:1548-12540 GCA_030857085.1 Acidobacteriota bacterium
TTGTTGTGCCGCAGTGAAAGCGGCGACTCGCGTCGCCGCACTCCAGACGGCGGCTGTGCCGCCGGGTTCAGAGCGGCGGCTTTGCCGCCGCACTCCATACGCGCTGCACGACGGCAACGGCGCGATCCACTTCCTCGTTCGTCGTGTATCGCGAGAGCGAGAATCGCACGGCACCCATGGCCACGCGCAGTGGTTTGCCCATCGCCTTCATTGTGCCGCTCGGTTCGATGCTGCCGGAGTGACAGGCGGCGCCGGCGGAGACGCATACGCCTTCGGCATCGAGCGCGCGGACGATCTCGTCGGCCGCCACGTCGTGAAAGGAGATGTTGGCGGTGTTGCCGAGGCGGGGTTGGGTGCCGCCGTTGATGGAGGACTCCTGGATCGCCGCGAGAATCGACGACTCGAGCTGGTCGCGCAGCGCGCGCACGCGATCGAAGTCGGCGAGCGCTTCGCGTGCGAGACGTGACGCCGCGGCGAGACCGACAATCGACGGAACGGGCTCGGTGCCGGAGCGGAGGCCGAGCTCCTGACCGCCGCCATACCAGAGCGGCTGCAGTGCGAGTCCTTTGCGCATCGTCAGCGCGCCGATGCCTTTCGGTGCGTGAAACTTGTGGCCGGAGATGGTGATGAAGTCGGCGCCGAGCTCGCGTTGATCGACCGAGATCTTTCCCGCGGCTTGCACCGCGTCGACG
Source organism: Acidobacteriota bacterium (assembly GCA_030857085.1). GTDB lineage: Bacteria > Acidobacteriota > Thermoanaerobaculia > Gp7-AA8 > Gp7-AA8 > QHVT01. The sequence goes on from JALYOB010000060.1 coordinate 2,241, forward strand.
TGCAACAGCGCGCCGCGCGCATGCGCGAGCTCCGCGATCTGCGCGACCGGGTGAATGACGCCGGTCTCGTTCTGCGCGAGCATCACCGACACGAGAAGCGTGCGCTCGTCGATCGCATCGCGCATGGCGTCGAGATCGACCGCGCCTTCTTCGTTCACGCCGACGATCGTCAGTTCGATCGCGCCAGCGCGTTCGAGATTGCGGAGGAGCGTGAGGACGGACGGATGCTCGACCGACGTCGCCACCACTTTGCGGCGCTCGGGATTGCGATCAATGAGGCCGCGAATCACGAGCGCGTTTCCCTCGGTGCCGCAGCTGGTGAAGATCACTTCGCTCGCCTCACATCCGAGCAGCTGCGCGAGCTCTTCGCGCGACTCTTCGATGGCGTCATGGGCGCGGCGGCCGAGGGAGTGGATTGCGTGGGGATTGCCGAAGACTTCGCGGTAGAACGGCGTCATCGCCGCGAGCACTTCGTCGGCGACGCGCGTGGTGGCGTTGTTGTCGAGATAAATGGGCGAATCAGTCACGGGCTGCATTTTATGGTTTTGCGTTTCTTTTACGCGCGTACGGATCGTCGCGTCACGCGCACGGTTCGATCGTCCTGCAGCTCACCGTTTTTTCACGCGTGCCGAAACGGGAGCCTGACTGGCGGTGCCTAGGATGCACCCATACGAGCGCACCGCTTTTCGAGAACCGGCAGCGTGTTGTATGAGAGAGAGCAAACGGCCGGGTGACAGCAATGTCATCCGGCCGTTCGTTTTTCACATGTCCATCAGGAACTGATCGGGCGGCGATGAGGCGTCGTACTCGGCCTGCAGATCGGTTTTGTGTTTCCACTCGACCTCGCCCAGCTCGACGAAGAGCCTTCCCAACTCGGTGGTCGGCGGAACGCGCTCGGCCATGAAGCGGTAGTGGCTCTCGGAATCGCGCTCCCGTTCGAGCGCGTACTTGAGCGCACGGCTGAGATCGAGGTTGTGGATCTCCGCGGGCAGCTCGAGCGTGACCGGCTGCGGGTCGGGCGGGTTCGCGCCGACGGTGTCGCGGTATTTGCGCTCGAGCTTCGCGCGATGCACGAGCTCCATGTCCGCGAGCTGCAACAGCCGCTTGCGGACGTCCTCGTTCACGGCGCGCTCGGCGAGCTTCTGGTAGTACACGCGCGTCTCGACTTCGGACTGAATCGCGTCGCGCAGCACTTCTTCAACAGTGGTCTCGAGAGGTTTCATGGGACCGTCGCGCATCATAGCGCTTGCGGATGTACGACGGGGGGCCTCCGGCGGCCGGGGCCGCGGGCCCCGGACCCCGCTTGCAGGCCAAGCCTCCGCGACACTCGTGCGAATACGACAGATTGTGTCGCGGAGGCTTGGCCCGCAGACGGGGTCCGGGGGCCGTGCCCCCCGGCCGCCGGAGGCCCCTCGTCAAAACCTCACGCGCCGCGATAGAGATCCGGATTCGGCGGATCCTGATCTTCGAACGGCGCCTGGCGCAGCGGCTGACCGATGCCAGTGCCGCCGGCGGTGCCGCGCTTCTCGATGTCGCCGTAGTAGGGGCGGTAGCCCATCGGTCCCTTCGGGAAGTTCGGCGGGACGACGAGATCGCGAAGGCCGACGACCGCGCGGGCGCGGCTGTCGATCGCCATCTCGTAATCACGCGTCATGTAAATCGCATCCTCGGGGCACGCGTCGACGCAATAGCCGCAGAAGATGCAGCGCAGCATGTCGATGTCGTAGCGCACCGGGAACTTCTCGCGCGTGCGCGAGTCTTCGCCCGCCTCGATCGTGATGCATTCGGCGGGACACGCGGTCGAGCACATGTAGCACGCGACGCAGCGCGTCGTGCCGTCCTCGCGCGTGGTGAGAATGTGCCGTCCGCGGAAGCGCTCCGAATACACGCGCTTCACCTCGGGGTACGAGATCGTCGGCAGGCGTTTGATGTTGACCAGATTCTTCATCAGGTGCTTGAGCGTGCGGAACATCCCCGCGAACACCTGCGGGAGATAGACGCGCTCACTCAGCGTCAGCTCCTGACGCTCGACCTTGACGACTCCGGGAGAAAGACGGGTGACGGACATTAGCGATCGAGCTCCCCAGCGATGATGTTCAACGAGCCGAGCGTGGCGATCGCATCGGGGATCGTCTGGCCGGTGATCATCTTCCCGAATGCTTCGAAGATCGGGAAGCACGGCGGCCGCGCGCGAACGCGGTACGGATGCTTCGTGCCGTCCGACGTGACGTAGAAGCCGACTTCACCGTTGCCGCCTTCGACCTGGAAATACGTTTCGCCGACCGGCGGCTGGATGCCATGCATGATCAGCTTGAAGTGATAGATGAGCGATTCCATCTCGTTGTAGACCTTCTCTTTCGGAGGAAGGGCCACATACGGGTTGTCGACCATGACCGGGCCGGGTGGCAGTCCGCGATCGATGGCCTGCTGCAGGATGCGCAGCGACTGGCGCATCTCTTCGAAGCGGACGAGGAAGCGGGCGTAGGTGTCGCCGCCTTCGGCAACGGGGACGTCCCAGTCGTACGTCTCGTAGCCGAGGTACGGACTCGATTTGCGGATGTCGAAGGGAACGCCGGTGGCGCGGAGCGTGGGACCGGTGAAGCCGAAGTTGATCGCGTCTTCGCGCGAGATCACGCCGACGCCGTCGACACGATCGCGGAAGATGCGGTTCTTCATGATCAGCGCTTCGACGTCGTCGATGAACTTCGGCATCGTGTTGACGATGTGCTGCGCGTGCGCGAGGAAGGTCGACGGGACGTCGATGGCGATGCCGCCGACGCGGAGGTAACTCGGCAGGAGGCGCGCGCCGCTGCACGATTCGGCGAGAGCGATGATTTCCTCGCGCGGCTGGAAGAGCCACCAGAAGTTGGTGAGCGCGCCCATGTCGACGAGGTTCGTGCCGATGCAGATGATGTGATCCGAGAGGCGATAGAACTCCGACAGCATCAGGCGCACGTGCTGCGCGCGCTCGGGCGCCTCGATGCCGAGGAGCTTTTCGACCGTCATGCAGTAGCCGACGTTGTTGATGATCGCAGAGCAGTAGTTGAGGCGATCGGTGTACGGGATCACCTGCTGATACGTGTGCGTCTCCGACATCTTCTCGAAGCAGCGGTGGAGATAGCCGATTTCGCTTTCGGCGCCGATGATCGTCTCGCCGTCGAGCGTCACGACGATGCGCAGCGTGCCGTGCGTGGCGGGATGCGAAGGTCCGAGATTGAGGGTGACGCGCTCGAAGTCGGAGTCTTCGACGTCTTTCTGAAACTCGGGGGCGATCTTCGGCGTGAACGTGGCGATGCCCTGATCGGTGAGCAGCCAGCGCTGCGCGGGATCGTAGTCCTTGCGAAGCGGGTGGCCCTGGAAGTTCTCGTGAGTGAGGATGCGGCGGAGGTTCGGGTGTCCGGCGAAGTCGATGCCGAACATGTCGAACGCTTCGCGCTCGTACCAGTCGTAGCCCTGGAACACTCCAACGCTCGTAGGAACGCTCTCGCCTTCAGCGACGCGTACTTTGATGCGCACGCGCTCGTTGTTCTTGAGCGAGTAGAGCTGGTAGATGAGGTCGAAGCGCTCTTCGCGATTCGGGTAGTCCGCGCCGAAGAGGTCGAGCGGCAGCGTGAACTGCAGGTCGGCGTCGTCGTGGAGTGCGCGGAGCACGTCGGCGATGCGGTCCTTCTCGACGATGAGTGTCGGGAGGTCCTGTCCGGTTTCCTGCGTCACCGCGAGAGCGTTGAGCTTCGCGACGATCTCGGCGCCGCGCGTGTCCATCGCGGCTGCTTCGACGGGGAGGTACGGCTGGCGGTTCGTCGGCGCGGGGCCGGTGTAGGGGATGGCGCTGAAGCGTGTGAGAGTGCTCATCGTCAGGAGTGCGCGCGGGCTAGCCGCGGCGAATTTCTCCGCGCTCGATTTTTTCTTTCAGCTTGAGGATCGAGTACATGAGGCCGTCCGGAGTGGGAGGGCAGCCCGGCACCCACATGTCGACCGGGATGATCTCGTCGACGCCCTGCACCACGTGATACGAGCGGTAGAAGCCGCCGGAGGTCGCGCAGGCGCCCATGGCGATGACGTACTTCGGCTCGGGCATCTGGTCGTAGATTTTCTTGAGGACGGGGGCGATCTTGTCGACGATGGTGCCGGCGACGATGAGGAGGTCGGCCTGACGGGGGGAGAAGCGGACGACTTCGGCGCCGAAGCGGGAGATGTCGTAGTGCGACGAGACCATGGACATGAACTCGATCGCGCAGCACGCGGTGCCGAAGGGGAGCGGCCAGAGGGAGTTGCCGCGCGCCCAGTTGACGACCTGGTCGAGTTTGGTGGTGATGTAGGTTCCGCCGCCGAGGTCGTCGACCTCGCGCTCGGCCTCGCCGGGGAGGGTGATCAGCCCTTTTTCGGGGCCTTCGCCCGGTGCGACGCCGGTCTTGCGCGCGATGATCGAATCGGACTTCTCAATCTTCTGAACTGGCATAAGTTAACTCGGAAATCAGCGGCGGATTCTATGTACTAGAGAAACTTTTCACAAGCGCGGGAAATGCCGGGTGGAAGGGGATGCGAGAAGGCTGCCTGCGATCTGTGACTTGTGGTCGTGTTGTCGTGCCTTGCAGTTGCCAGTTGCCAGTTGTCAGTCGGAGGGGATCCCTCGACTTCGCTCGGGATGACACGTGGGGGGGGGACGCCGGGGGCGCGCTTCGCTCCTCGTGTCATTCCGAGCCGCGAAGACGGTCGAGGAATCCCCCGCCTACGGAGCGTGCAGACGCCAGTCGGAAGGAGATCCCTCGAGGTTCTCGCGAATATGCGCTGCGTTCGTGCTCGACACGAGCGGCGTGATGCCGCGGGCGATGAGCGACTGCAGAATGTCGCGCGGGCTGGCAGCGGTGAGGCTCGCGGACGCCAGCGGCGAGTACGCAATCACCGCGACGTCGTGTTCGTGACACCATTGCACGACCGCTTCATCAACAGGGCTGGCAATCTGATTCGCCGCGATGTCATCGGCATTCAAAGTCACCAACTCCTGAACTCCGAAGTTGCTCACGCCGATGTTCCGCACGAGGCCCGCCTGCACGAGCTCGCGCATTGCGGCCCAGGTTTCGCTCACCGGCACGTCATCCGGTGTGGTGATCGCGCGGCGCTGCAGTTCGTCCCAGCCGAGGAGGCTTGCATCGTCGAGCGGCGCGACGTGCGTCAGTGCTCCGGGTGCGTGCAGGAGGTAGAGATCGAACGCGTCGAGTTGCAGCCGCCGCAGCGATGCTTCGCATGCAGCGCGCACATGTTCGGGACGATAGTTCGTGCGCCACAACTTCCCGACAATGCAGAGTTCCTTGCGCGGCGCATCGCGCAACGCGCGCCCGATGGCGAGCTCGTTGCCGTACAGCTCCGCCGCGTCAAAGAGCCGATAGCCGCAGCGAATCGCATAGCGCACCGCCGGCTCGAGATCGACTTTCGTCGCGCCGCGAAAAGGCGAACATCCGAAACCGATGGGCGGCAGTTTCATAACGCTGACATGAATCCCAGCAATGCGTCGGACGTGCGCTCCGGCGTGAATCGCGCTGCGGTCGCACGTCCGCCTGTGCGCAGTTTCTCGAACAGCTGCGCGTGCGCATCCGCGCGATCGGCGAGATCGCAGACGCGCTCGATCAGCGCCCAGACATGTTGATTCGGAAAGACGATCGCGTTCTCTCCCGGCTCCAGAAAATCTCTCCCGCCGCCCGCCTCGTAACAAACCACCACACACCCCGCCGCCATCGCCTCCGGCACGGTGGTGTTGAAAGCCTCGTGCGAGAAGACGTTCACGAGCAGCATCGACGACCGCATGAGCTCCGCGACCTCGCGATGATCGAAGCTTTCGAGCGGCACGAACTGCCAGTCCGGCCGCGCTGCGAATTCGCGCTCGAGCAGGCGCTTCGCGATCTCCTGATCGGGGATGCCGAGGGCGTCGTAGCCGTGCTTCATCGGAAAGAGAATTCGCTTCTGGCGCGGCTCGATCGGAGGCGCGAAGAAATAGGGCGCGATGAACGGCGGCACGACCGTGGCCGGAATCCGGAAGTGCCGCTCGACCGCATGCGCGACGTGCGGAAGGATCGCCATCGCCCGCTCGAAGCCGAGCTCGCGGTAGCCGGCATGCGACTTCAGTCCTCGGAAGATGAGAAAACTGCCCTGAACGAACACGATCTTCCGCCACGGAAAGCGCTGTACCGATTCTTCCGCGACGAGCACTTCCGGCACGACCACCACGTCCTCGCTCGTCGCGGTGAAGCCCGGCTCGTCCAGGTGATGAATCGGAATGTCGTACTCGAGCCATGCGGGACGGAACGGCGCGCGCTGATGAAGCACGCGTGCGTCGTATCCATGTCTGCGCAGCTCCGCGACATGAAAATAGATGATGGCCGTCCCCCAGCTGAGGGTGAGGTAATCATCGACGAGGTAGTAGATCACCATAGATTGCGCGGCGCATTCTGCCGCATTCCGCCGCGCCGCGCGGCGATGCTACGATCCGCGCGCGCCCGCCTCCGGCCCGCCCGATGCTGAAGCTCAGACTCGATCCCGCGACGCTCCGCGAGCAGTACGTCTCGGCCGAGCCGTTCCCGCACATCGTTCTCGATGGATTGTTCGAAGACGCCGATCTCGATCGCATCCTCGATCGCTTTCCGCATCCTGACGAAATGCGCTGGATGCGCTTCGACAACGCGACGGAAAAGAAGCTCGGCTTCTTTCACGAGTCGAGCACGATTGCGCCGGAAGTGCGGCGGTTTCTCGATGCGATGAATGGATTCGAGATGCTGCTGTTTCTCGAAGCGCTGACCGGGATCGAGGGACTGATTCCCGATCCCTACTTTGGCGGCGGCGGCCTGCATCAGATCGAGCCGGGCGGCTTCCTGAAGATTCACGCCGACTTCAACGTTCATCCGAAGCTGAAGCTCGATCGCCGGCTGAACATGCTCGTCTATCTGAACAAAGGATGGCGCGAAGAGTGGGGCGGTCATCTCGAGCTGTGGAATGCGGACATGACCAGCTGCGCGAAACGGATTGCGCCGCTGTTCAATCGCACGGTCGTCTTTTCGACGAACGACCGCTCCTTTCACGGACATCCGCAACCGCTCGCGTCGCCCGCGGGCGTGACGCGCAAATCGGTTTCGCTCTACTACTACACGGCCGGGCGGCCGGAAGAGGAGCGCTCGCCCGCGCACGACACGATCTTTCGCGAGCCGGTGACGCGCTGACTCACTTCGTCAGCGCGTAGATGCATTTGCGGCAGATGAAGTCGTCCGGAGCCGGCTCCATGCCGTAGACCCAGCGGCGGTAGAGCGCCATCCGCGGACCGGCGAGAATTTCGTCGAGCGACTGCTCGTGCAGATCGCCGATGACGTACTCGTCGTGATAATCCTGGCAGCAGAGCACTGCCTGTCCCATCGGATTGATGTGCACCCACTGCACCGGACGCGAGCCGGTCTGCTCGCAGCCGCAGAGATTCACGTCGCGGCTCTCGGGATGCAGTCCCACTGGAACCGAACCCGCGCGATCCATCACTTCGTACGAGTGAATGGTGAAGCGCGTTCCCGCGTATTTCGCGCGAATTTCTTCGACGTCGCGCTGATGCACGGCGTCCCCGGTGCCGAGGACGGCGATGTCCATCTGCGGCGCAAGCGGCTTGTCTTTGATGTATTCGAGATTGCGCAGCACGAGCGGGAGGTGATCGCCGCCGCGCTCGTTCTTGTAGCGCTCGCGATCGAGGGTGGAGAGGTTGATCGACATGTAGCGCAATCCGCCCAGCTCGAGAATCGCGTCGACGCGATCTTTCGTGAGCCCGGTCGCATTGGTCAGCACGGCCGGCTGCAGGCCGTAGCGCTTGAGCATGCGCACCTGGTCCATGAAGCGCTTGTCGGCGGTCGGCTCGTTGTAGTGAATCATCGAGACGCCGTCGATGGTGTCTTTGTGTTTGGCGAGCTGCGCGACGATCTGCTCGTAGAACTCCATGGTCATGGAGTGGTTCTCACGCCGATCGACGGAGACGGGGCAGAAGTAGCAGCCCTGGTTGCAGACGGTGCTCGCTTCGAGCGAGACGTATTTCAGACGAAAGCGATTGCCGAGGTCGGGGGAGCTTTCGACCAGCCATCCGTGGGAGAAGAGGTCGAGCGCCAGCGGACGCGGCAGGTCGCTGGTCCGCAACGCACCGTCGCGAATCGTGTGCAGTTCGTCGAAGCCCGGCTCGCCCGCGTCGAGGAAGCGGTCGGTGAGCGTGTTGTAGATGCGCTCGGCCCCGTAATGGAGAAACGGCTCGACCTGCAGCCGCGCGGTGGCGGGAGCAGTGGCCGTGGGAAGTTCGAGAAGCTGTTCGATCATTCGCTATCCGTACTATACGTTCCTCGGCGGACGACCGTCGGCCGCGGAGCGCTCGGCGAAGAACGCCTCGAGCCGTGCGGCGACGACGTTCGCGCGCCATTGCGCGGCGACTTCGCGGCCACGCGTTCTGAGGCGTTCGCGCTCGTCTTCGTCGCCGAGCAGCTCGATCAGCCGCTCGCCGAGCTCGACGGGGTTCTGCTCCGGTCCGAACGCCGCGTAGTCCGCGCGCATGTCGAACGAGAGATACAACGTTACCGTCGTGAGGAGGCACGGTATTCCCGCGGCCATCGCATCGGCGGCCGGGAATGCGTTTTCGTGCGTCACATGACCAGCCGCAATGACGAGGTCGCACGAGTGGAGGAGCCGGGTGAATTCGGCGCTGGTCAGGCCGACGTGAAACTCCTGCACGTTCTCGAGCGGTTCTTCACGCGAAGGTGCCCATGGCGACGCGCGAATGAGATCGAGCTGCTGATGAAACCAGCGCGCATGCGCGACCGCGCCATACGCGTCGTCGATGCCTGCGGCTTCTTCATGTGCGGCGCCGGCGATGAGCACGCGCAGCGGTTCGGATTCACGCGGCGTGACGGGACGATAGACGTGGTCTTCTACCAGGATGAGTTTCGGGATGTCGGTGACGACGATCTCATCCGCCGCCCGATCGTATTCGGCAAACGAATCGACGAAGCGCCATTCGGCCCGCGAAGTGCGCCAGTGCACTGGCTCTCCCGTGGTCACGATGCGCACGGCGTGACCGCGCTCGACGAGCACGTCGGCATACGCGAGGACGTCTCGCGCGATGCCGCCCGCGCCGAGTTCTTCGAGGAAAAACGTGAGGTTCATCGCCGCCGCGACACGCTGGCCGCGGTGACGATGTAAGAGGACGCGCGGAGATCGTCAAGCGCGTAGTTGCTGCCGAGGAGGCGGAGGAGCTCTTCGCCTTCCGCGCTGAGTTGTTCGCCGTGCGGCGTGATCCCGACCACCTGCCAGCCGGTCGACTCGAGCAGCTCGACAATCGAGCTTCGCGTGAAGAGCGCGCCCGGCAGTCCTTCGATCCGGCCATGCAGCAACCCATGGATCAGCGACGCGTTGGCGGCGTTCGGAACGGTGAGGATGAGCTGGCGCCCGCGCGCGGAGATGCGCCGCAGTTCGCTGAGCAGGAGCCACGGCTCGCGTGTGTGACGAAGCACGTCCGCGGCAATGATGCAGTCGAATTGTTCTTCGAGGATGGGAACGATCTCACGCACATCACCGGTGTACAGCTCGTCGATGCGCCTGCGCGCGATCGCAGTCACCGGCGACTCTTCTTCGATCCCCGCAAAGCGGCATTTCTGCCGCGCCTTCACTGCTGCGCCGAGGGAGCCGTCGCCGCAGTGGATGTGGAGGAGGTTGCGTGCGTCGCCTGGGATGAATGGAAGGAGATCGATCGCGGGACGGGCGTGCCCGGGAACGTCGGTCTCGGAGACGACGACTTCGCGTCCAGCAATCGCTTTGGCCAGCGGCTCGCGAATGGTGTCGAGCATGTCGGTCCGGCAGGCATACGCGCCCGGTTCGCTGGTCGACGACTTCGGTACGGCCGCCGCCGCGCCGCTCTGCTGCAGCAGCGCAACGAGATGCTGCGCGAGGTTGGGCGGAGGCACGATGAGCGGGTCGGTGATGACAAGGACGTATTCGTCGTCGATGTCGGCCGCAGCATCGGACGCGCGTTCGTCCGGACGGTAGAAGAGGAGCGCGCTGATACCGGTCCCGCGCCGCAGGAGTGTCTGCGCTTTCCAGCTCGCGTACCGTTCGTCGATCGAGGTGAGCTCGACACTGGGATAAAGGATCGCGATCGCCATTCGCGCGGTGCTGTTGCATGGGCGGTGCAAGGTTGCGGGGGAGGACGAGAGCGCCTCCGGCGGGCCGGCACGGCCGGCAGCGCTGGTTGGCCCAGCCGTTACTCGCGCTGTGCGAACTGACCGCGGCCATTGAGTAC
>JALYOB010000400.1 GCA_030857085.1 Acidobacteriota bacterium
GCCGTAAACCCATCACTCGCCAAATTGAAACACCGGCGCCTCGAACCGATATCCCGGTGGCGGATAAAACACATTTGCGGGAATCGGCGCGTCGGTCACATTCGACAGAGTGGTGGTGATCGTCTCCGATACCACAGGGCCGCCCTGCAGCTGACGGGAGGCGGTGACCACCTGGCGGACGGGCAAAAGCGACGGCATGTGCTTCGCGATCACCTTGTCGATTGCGTCGAAGCCCGTCTTTGCGCCGAATTGCAGGCCCCATGGAAATGCGCGCTGGCGGTCATGGATCGGCGAGGCGAGATCGGAGAGCACGTCCAGTTCGATCGTCGCGGGGAGTTTCTCCCCTTCCACTTCCGTCGTGATCGCGTAGCTCACGTGCACGTGATGCTGGTCGCCATTGCGCTCCGATTTGACGACTGCGTCGGTGGCGGTCGTCGCGGGCGTAATGCCGCGGCTCGTACTGAGATGCCCGCCCAATCCTTTGCTCGTGCGGCGGAACCACGTCCTGCGGACATGGTCGATGATGACGATCTCCGCGCCGCCTTTGCGCGTGATCACCGATGTGTGCGGATTGAAGATCGGATGCTCCCCCGCCGTGAAATCGACGCGCGACTGATCGCCGTCGAGCATCAGCGTTCCGGCATACGAATAGGACGGCGACGAAATCACCGTCCTGAAATCGCAGCGCACCCCTGCGCGCGCGATCCACGGAAACAGAACGGCGACAAAGAGGGCGCACCGGAGGCTTTTCATGGGAGTGGCCCGATTATACGGACCACTCCCGCCCTGAAGACGTCCCGAACGATCGCTCCCGCGCTCGCGTTCACCGCATTGACACAAAATGTCCGCGCGCAGACGGGCTCGGCGACTGACGCCATCGCTCCATGATCACTTCGCGTTCTCTTTGACGAATGCGGCGATCGCCTCCGCGAGTGCATCGTTGTATTCGCCGCCCGACGGCCCCTGCTCCGCGCTCTGCTTCTGGTCGGGCGCATTGCGCAGCCAGTGATCGATCCCTTCGAGCTGCACGAACCGCGCGGTGCCGGGCCGCCAGGAGTTGACCGCCTTCGCCAGCATCTCGTGCTCCCGCGCCTCGGTCACGAAATCGGACGCGCCATAGACCGCCAGTACCGGCGCGTTCGTCGCCTTCCATGCCTTGATCGTTTCGGCGTCGTACATGTCCTGAAAATACTTACCCGCTTTGCCGCCCGCGTATGTCCCGTCGGGAAACATCTCCTTATAGACGGGATACTGCGCGACGATCTTTTCGATCGGCCACTTCTCGGCGAAGAACAATGCATTGAAGCGCTCGGCACCGCGCAGGTCATCGGCGAGCGCCTCATACGACGCCCCTTCCATCCTTCCCTGCCGATGCAGATTGTCCAGCGTGTACTGGAACCAGCTTCTGTACGTCGTGCCGTAAACCACAATGCCGCGGACGGAGGGATGCGCGCTCGTGATCAACGGCGCCATGATCCCGCCCATGCTGTGGCCGAAGTAGAAGACGTTCTGGCGATCCTTCAGCGTCGACAGCGCCGCGCGATAGGCATTGACCTCGGTCGCAAATGCCGCGGTTTTGCAAGGGCCGCCCTCACTGTCGCCCACGCCCGGCTTATCCACGCGCAGCGTGGCGAAGCCGTTGCGCGTGAATGAATTCACCAGCGCACGGTAACTATGCCCCGGCGGCGGATTGTCGATGGACGCACAGCCGACGCCCTGGACCATGAAGATGGTCGCCCTGGCCGGACCGCTCTTCGGCTGCGTCAACAGAGTGCGATAGTGATTGCCGTCGGCCGTGACTTCGCCATAGGTGACGTCATAAATCTCGCTCTGTTCGCGCGGCCACTCTTTCATCGTCAAGGTCGCGACGCCCTTCTCGTTCGCACGGATGTACTCGATGCGCGCGAGATTGCCCGCTTTCTTGCGGCCGAGGCGGGAGGTGACGTCTTCGGCCGTAGAGACGGCCTCGCTGTCGATGGAGACGATCACGTCGCCACGTTGCAAGCCGGCCTGCTGCGCGGCCGTGTTCGGGAACACGTCCCGCACAATGACCGTCTCTTCTTCAGCACCGACTGCGAGTCCGGCAGCCGCACGGCGCGGCAGATCCGCATGAGCGGCGGTTGCACAGAGGAAAAGCGCCAAGACGAGAATACGTTTCATTTCGGTTTCTTCTCCCACAGTACGTTCACGATCTTCCACTCACCTTCGAATTTGCCGAGATGCATGTAGTCGATCCAGCCGGACATCTCGACGCGGACCGAGGCCGCGTTGCCGAAGATATCGAGAATGCGCACTTCGGCGAGTTGCTTTTCCTTCGGCACGTCTGTGCCGTAGCCTTTGCGCGTGCCGTCGACGAGCTGCTCGGCGGTCATGCTCTGGACGCCGCTGCGCACCACAATGCGTTTGGCGAGGTCGGGATGAACGGCGCGCGCCATCCGCTGCGCATCACCTGCATACCACCCTTCCGCGTAATCGAGCGCTGCCGCGCGGATCTGCGCCGCGTCATCGGCCAGCGCGTTCATGGAGAGAAAGAGGAACAGTACGACCGCAAGTTTCTTTGTCATCGTGCAATCCAGTGACTGAATTTGACCGCGGTTGCAGTGGAACATGGGCAAACGCGCGGACGATGTGCGTTGGGAAAAGCGGCGAGTGAAACGGGATTAGCGGTAAATGGGGGTCACTTTGCGCGGGATGTTCCGCCCCTCACCCGGCGCTTCGCGCCACCCTCTCCCCGCACGCGGGGGGAGGGGCAACAACGCGCAAAATTGCCCTTCTCCCCGCGAGGCGGGGAGAAGGTGCCCGAAGGGCGGATGAGGGGCGGCGCGGCGAACGAAGCTCGCTATGCGATCAGGCGCTCGACCGCCTCGCGAAAGCGCCGTGCGGAAACGACGCGTGTGCCGTCCTGCAGTACGAGCTCGAACGTGCCATTGAGCAGCGGACGGATTTCGCGGATGCGGTCGGTGCGCACAATGGTCGAACGGCGGATGCGCACGAACGCTTTGGGATCGAGGCGTTCGCTGATTCCGGTGACGGTCTCGCGCATCAGATACGTCTTCCCCGCCGCGTGAATCCGCACGTAATTGTCCTCGGAGACGATCCAGTCGATCTCATCGACATTGACGAACTGGATTTTCCCCGCAGAGCGGACGACCAGGCGATCCTGACGCTCCGGTTTGATCGTCGACAGAACGCGCTTCAATTGCAGTTCGAGATCGGCCGGCTTGCGTTTGCGGGCGCGCTCGATGGCGCGGTGGAAGCGATCGGGATCGACCGGCTTCAATACGTAATCGGCAGCATTGAGGTCGAAGGCTTCCAGTGCGTATTTGTCATACGCCGTGACGAACACCACCGGCGGCATTTTCTCCGGCGTCACCGTGGCCACGACTTCGAGTCCGTCCATCTCCGGCATCTGGATGTCGAGAAAGACGAGATCGGGTTCGAGCTCGCGAATCGCTTCGACGGCGGCAGGACCGCTCGATGCTTCGCCGGCGACTTCAATGTCGGGGGCAGTCTGCAGAAGGCGCCGCAGTCCGCGGCGAGCAAGCGGTTCGTCGTCGACAATCAATACACGCATTTACATCGCCCATGCGGCGCGCGGCCGCCTTTCGTCATCGATGGCCCGGAACGGAATGGCAATGCTGACCAGAACGCCGCCGTCATTCGGTGCGCTCAATTCGAGTTGCTGTTCGTTTCCATACAACTGGCGCAACCGCGCCTCGGTATTGGATAGACCGACGCCGCGCTTGTGATTGCGCGCCAGACCCGGTCCGTCATCGCGCACCTGCAGCCGGAGCTGGGTCCCTGTTTTTTCGGCGCGAATGGCCACAGTGGACGGCCGATCGACCGCAGCGACGCCGTACTTGATTGCGTTCTCGACCAATGGCTGCAGGAGCAGATTGGGGACGCGTGCGCCGAGGGTGGTGGGGTCGACTTCGAGATCAATGGTGAGACGGTCGCCGAAGCGCATCCGCTCAATGTCGAGATAGCGTTCGAGAAACGACAATTCATGCTCGAGGCTCACCTCGTGCGGCGAATCGTTCGTCAGACCGGCGCGCAGCAGTTCACTGAGGCGCAGCAGCATCTTGTTCGCGAGCGTGACGTTCTCGAACATCAATACGGAAATGCTGTTGAGGGTATTGAAGAGGAAATGCGGCTGCAGCTGCCGCTTGAGCACCTCGAGCCGCGCCTCCGCCAGCTCTGCGCGCAATTGCGACGCGGCCAGCTCGCGCTCACGCGCCTGCTGGTGATAGCTGAGGGTGTGCTCGATCGCGACGATGGCCCAGTAGCGGACGAGGTCGAGGTGCAGATCGAACGCGAGCAGCGCTTTGAGGCGCGCGAAAAACGCCCGGTTCGCCAGCGCGGGATCGACGGTGTACGGCGTGAGGAGAATGAAGATCGTGAAGCTTGCGAGCGTGAACAAGACCGACGCCGTGACGTGCGCGGCAATGCTCGTCGGCAGATGGGGACTGGCGAGGCGGAAGCGCCGCGAGATGCGCACCACGAACGGCGTGAACACGAACCACGTGTACGCGCAGGTCATGTAGATCGCCAGCGCCTCGCGGAAGGTCTGATGCTGACCGAATGCGGCACTGCCGATGGTCACGTGCGCCGCGAAGAAAACCGCGACGAACGTCCAGCAGCCGAAGATGATGAGCTGTTTTCGCATCCGGGACATGGCGCCTTCTTAACGCCGCAACGATCGATTTCCTTTCGCGTGGGACAAGCGGCCGAATCCCAGGGACGAGCGGCCGGACCGCGTTGTTCGCAAGGTCATGATC
>JALYOB010000818.1 GCA_030857085.1 Acidobacteriota bacterium
CACTCGCAGGCAGCGTTAGATGGAGTTTCAGGCACCCGAACATCTCGTCGTCATCACCGGCCTCAGTGGCTCGGGCAAGAGTTACGTGCAATCGACGCTCGAAGACCTCGGCTTCTATTGCACGGACAACCTTCCGATCGAGCTCATCGAGCCGTATCTCGCCGAAGTGACCGCGCATGAGAAGGCGAGCCGCATCGGCATCGTCGTCGACGTGCGCACACACGACTTCGCGACGATCTTCCCTGCTTTCTATCGCGAGCGTCTGCAGGCGCTCGTGCCGAACACGGTACTGATCTTTCTCGAAGCGAGCGAAGAAGTCATCGCGCGCCGCTATTCGGAAACGCGGCGGCCGCATCCGCTCGCGAAAGACCGTCCGCTGGTCGAGGCGATTCGCGCCGAGCGCAACGCGCTGACGGAAGTGAAGTCGCTCGCGAACATGGTGCTCGACACCTCGCAGTTCTCCGTGCACGAGCTGAAGGCCGAGGTGATGCGGAAGTTCCAGATCGCGGGGACGGAGCCTTCGATGCTCGTCACCGTCATCACCTTCGGCTTCAAATACAGCCTGCCGTACAACCTCGACCTGCTGTTCGACGTCCGCTTCCTGCCCAACCCGCACTTTGTCGATTCACTGCGCCCGAAGACCGGACTCGATCCCGAAGTGGTCGACTATCTGCGGCAGCAGGAAGGATACGAGGAGTTCTACCAGCGCCTGCGCGACTTCGTCGGCTACGTCCTGCCGGGATACCGCAAGGAGATGAAGAGCTATCTCACGATCGGCATCGGCTGCACTGGCGGCAAACACCGCTCCGTGGCGATCGGTCAGCGGCTGAGCGACGACCTGCACGAGATGGGCTACAGCGTCGAGACCGTGCACCGCGATTACAAGCGATGAGGCAGTCGCCGCGTATCATGCTCGCATGAAGGTGACGATCGTTCTTCAGCCGAGCGAAGAAGGCGGCTTCACTATCTCGGTTCCTGCATTGCCGGGATGCATCAGCGAAGGCGAGACGCGCGACGAGGCGCTGCAGAACATTCGCGAGGCGATCGAGCTCTATCTCGAGCCTGTCGATGATGACCTCGCCGGCAGAGAAGATGTCGAGGTCGCTGAGTTGGTCGTTTGAGCAAAGTTCCGTCGCTGAACTACCCGGTGGTGATCGCGGCCTTTCAACGCGCCGGCTGGGTTGTTGTCCGGCAGCGCGGAAGTCATATCCGGCTGCATCGTCAATCGCCCGCCGGAGTGAAGAAGCTCACAATCCCGGCGCATAAACCGATCAAGCGAACGACGCTTGCCAAGATTCTGGCCGACGCCGAACTACCATTGGACGAATTCCTGAAGCTCTTGTGAGCGTTTGGAGTGCGGCGACGGCAGTCGCCGCTTTTCCTCAGCAATCAGAAAAGTTGCACCGCAAAGAAAAACAATGAATCCCCGAACTCTACTGCTCGTCGTCTGTGCGTTGTGGGTTGCGTCTGAGGTGGCGCTTGGCGTTGCGAAACGTTCGCGGAGCGGGGAGTCGTCGCGAAAAGATCGCGCGTCGCTGATCCTGCTCTGGATCGGCATCACCGCCTCGGTTTACTTCGCGATCGCGTTGCAGCGTCATCGCGCGACGGAGATGCCGGGTGGGATAGCCACGTTTTACGCGGGCATCGCGATCCTGCTCCTCGGCGTCGTCCTTCGGTGGATCGCGATCATCACGCTGTGGCGCTACTTCACCGTCGACGTGGCGATCCGGCACGATCACAGAATCATCTCGCACGGCATCTACTCGATCGTGCGCCATCCGTCGTACAGCGGCGCCGTCCTGTCGTTCGCCGGCTTCGGCATCGCGCTTCGGAACTGGGCCTCGCTGGTCATCCTCACCCTCGGCGCATTGTTCGCGTTCTCTTATCGGATCGCGATCGAAGAACGGGCGCTCGTGGAAGCGTTCGGTGAGGAGTACCGGGCGTACGCGAAGAAGACGAAGCGGCTGATTCCGGGGATTTACTGAAGGTTCCCTCCGCAATCAGAAAAAGCGGCGACTTGCGTCGCCGCAC
>JALYOB010000819.1 GCA_030857085.1 Acidobacteriota bacterium
AGCTGCGCATGCTCGGCATGTACCTCGATCCGACGCGCGAGAAGGCGACCGTGCAGCGGGTGATGTCGCTGGAAGACATCCGCTCAATCGCGTCGATGGCCGCGAGCGTTCACACCGACGAGCGCATCGGCCGCTACATCGTGCAACTCGTCACCGCGACCCGCCGCCCCGCCGATTTTCGCCTCGGCGGCATCGCCCATTTCCTGACCTTCGGCGCGTCGCCGCGCGCGACGCTCGCACTCGCGCACGTGGCCAAAGCGCACGCGTTCATTGAAGGTCGGGAGTACGTCGTGCCCGAAGATGTGAAAGCGATCGCGCACGACGTGCTGCGTCACCGCCTCGTGCTGAGTTACGAAGCGGCGGCCGAGCAGATGACGGCGGACCGGATCATCGATCAGATTCTGGGTGCGGTGGCGGTGCCGTGATCGAGTAGCGAGTGGCGGGTGGCGAGTTGCCCGGGCCGTTTCGCCTGGGCGACACTGCCCTGGCAACGCGCCACGCGCTACTCGCAACTGAGACCCATGTTCTTCAAACAGAAAGCTCCCCAATATCGCGCCCCTCTCGTGCGGCGCGTGCGCGACCTCGAGCTCCTCTCCGCGCGGCTCATTCGGGCGGGCTTCGCGGGCGACTATCACTCGGCGTTTCATGGGCACGGCATCGAGTTCGCGCAGGTGCGTGAGTACATGCCCGGCGACGACATTCGCACGATCGACTGGAACGTCACCGCGCGCAGCGGCGTGCCGCATGTGAAGCAGTTCATCGAAGAGCGCGATCTGACGGTCATCATTGCCGTCGACGTCTCGGGCTCGATGAGCTTCGGTTCGGTCGACTGGCGCAAGTGCGACATCGCGGCCGAGCTCGCGGCGGTGTTCGCATTCTCAGCGGTGGAAAATGCCGATCGCGCGGGGCTGCTCCTTTTCTCCGACAACGTGCGCACGTTCATTCCGCCGCGGCGGGGCCGCGCGCATGCACAGGTGCTCGTGCGCGCGGCCGTCGAAGCCGCGATGCGCGGAGCAAAAGGGGAGGCGGATCTCGATCACGCCGTTCGTTTTCTCGAGCGGGTGGCAGGACGGCGCGCGGTGGTGCTCGTGCTGTCGGACTTTCTCGATCTGCACTTCGAGCGGCCGCTCAATCGGCTCAATCGAAAGCACGACGTGATCGCGATTCCGATCGTCGATCCGCGCGAAGAGCGTTTCCCCGATGCGGGGCTCGCGCGCGTGGTCGATCTCGAGTCGGGCGAGGCGCGCATGATCGAGCTGCGAAAGGCGGACGTGGCCCGACGTGCGTTGCAGCGCCGCGAACAGCTCGACAGGCGCTTTCGCGGTGCAGCCATCGATCATCTGATCGTGTCGACAGCCATTCCGTACGATCGTGAGCTGCTCCGCTTTTTTCGCGAGCGCGCGGCGCGCCACAGCGGGAGGCGGGGGTGATTCTCGCGGTGCTCGCGGTTGTTTCGGCCACGCTGCAGCCGGCGCATCCGCACGTCGGTGATCTGATCACGGTCACGTTTCCGCAGGCGGTGACGCTCGATGCTTCGCGCGATTACGAAGTGGTTTCGCGCATGGGCGGGCGGGTGGTGTTGCGCACGTTCGCGCCGAAGCCGTTCGTGCTCAGCGGGACGACGGACGGGGCGCATTTCACGAACATGATCGTGCCGGTGACGTCGGTGTTGAAGCAGGGCGATCTGCTCGCGCCCGCGCCGCTCGCGCCGCCGCGACCGGTGCCGTATCCGCGCGCGCCATTCATCGCGATCACGGTCGCGGCGCTGTGTGCGATCGCGGCGTGGGCGGCGGTGTGGTGGCGCGCGCGCAAACGGGTCGCGGTTGTTGCGCCGGAGCCGGTGCTTGCGCCGGACGAGCGTTTTCGTCGCGCAGTGGTTGCATTGCGCGCGGATCCGTCGCAGCCGAAGCGGTGGGCGATGCTGGCGGACGAGACGCGCGCGTATCTCGCCGCGACGCGTCCGTATTACACGAAGGACCTCACCACGAGCGAGCTCGTTCCGCGGCTCGGCGAGCGTGAACGGGTGGTGGT
>JALYOB010000401.1 GCA_030857085.1 Acidobacteriota bacterium
TCCTCAGCCTGCTCGCAGATCGCGACGCGGTAGCCGCTCTTGATCAGCTTCGCGATGTGACCGTCGGCCGCGTGATACGGCACGCCGCACATCGGGGCCTCATGCTCCTGCCCTTTTCCGCGGGCGGTGAGCACGAGGTCGAGAATCGGCGCAGCCGTCTCCGCGTCTTCGTAGAACATCTCGTAGAAGTCGCCGAGGCGGTAGAAGAGGATAGCGTCGGGAACCTGCCGCTTGATCTCGAAATACTGCTCGAGCATCGGCGTGAGTTTCGTTACAGGACGGGAGGACATTGGACGGCGCGATTTTACTCGACGCCGATCATCTTTCCGGCGCGCGGATGCGCAGTAAGTTGCCGCTCGCGACGTCGAGCTCGACCACGACCGCACGCTGCAGACTCGTATGCGGAACTCGATCGAGCAGCACGATCCAGCGGTCCTCGTTCGCCCCCTCGCCGCGACGCGCACGCGCGACGTGCACGACTTCGTAATCGCGCATTCCGCGCGAGGCAACGATCGCGCGCGCCCGCTCGCCCGCATCGATCGAGAGGATGCGTCCCACGGGCCGCGACGGATCTTCCTGCCCGCCGAACGCGACGAACAAGCCTGCGCAGAGCGCGAGCCATAGCGCGTAAACGGCGGGCCAGCGGCGGCGAGTCACGCTGCTATGATACGAGCCGTGACGCGGGAGGAGATCGAGCGCGAGCTCGTCGCAATCGTGCGGCGGGAAAAAGACGTTCCCGACGAGCTTCTCACTCCCGACACCCCCCTCACCGACGCCGGCATCGACTCCCTCGACTCCCTCCAGATCCTCTTCTCCATCGAAGAGCAGTTCCACATCTCCATCCCCGACGACGAAGCGCGGGCGATCCGGACGTTCGGGGATCTGGTGAGGATTGTCGAATCGCGGACTGGGTGATCGTTGTTGTCGGTTGTCGGCGATCTTAGAAACCGACAACCGAGAACCGACAACCGACAACCCACGAAATGCAAGTCGTCATCACCGGCATCGGCATCCTCTCCCCTTTCGGCCGCGGCAAGGCCGCGGCGCTCGACGCGCTGCGGAATGCGCGCAGCGGCGTGCGTGCGCTCACCAGCTTTGACGCCTCTTCCCTCAACTGCCGCATCGGCGGCGAAGTGCCGGGTGAAGCACATGAAGGTGTGCATCGCGGGCACGATCGCTTTACCCGCTTCGCCATGATTGCGGCGGAGGAAGCGGTGGCGCAGGCGGGCGATCTCGGCGTCGAGCCGGAGCGCATCGGCGTGCTCATCGGAACAGGACTGGGCGGCTGCGAGACGCTCGATTCGAGCTACAAACGCATCTACGAAGACCATGCGCGTGTGCCGCCGCTTTCGATTCCGATGTCGATGTACAACGCCGCCTCGTCGGCCGTCTCGACACAGCTCGGCGCAAAAGGGCTGGCCTACTCGGTCGTCTCTGCCTGCGCCTCCAGCGCCCACGCCCTCGGCCTCGCCGCGCAGGCCATTCGCAGCGGACAAGCGGACGCGGTGCTCGCAGGCGGCAGCGACGCGCCGCTCGCGCACGGGATCATCAAGGCGTGGGAGTCGCTGCGCGTGCTCGCCATCGACAACGAACGTCCCGCCGAGGCTTGCCGGCCGTTCAGTGCGGACCGGAAGGGGCTCGTGCTCGCGGAAGGGGCGGCGGTGTTCGTCCTCGAATCCCGCGAGAACGCGGAAAAGCGCGGCGCCACGATCCTCGGCGAGCTGGCCGGCTTCGGCGCGACGAGCGACGCAGGTCACATCACCGATCCATCAGCGGATGGCGCCGCACGCGCGATGCGTCTCGCGCTGAATGACGCAAAGTGGAACGCGAGTGACGTCGAGTACATCAACGCCCACGGCACCGGCACGCGCGCCAACGACGCCACCGAAACCTCCGCCATTCACATGATCTTCGGCAGCGACGTCCCGCCGGTCAGCTCCACCAAGTCTCTCCACGGCCACGCCATGGGCGCGTCGGGTGCGATCGAAATCGCCGCGTCCATCCTCGCCCTCTCGAACGGCTTCCTCCCCCCGACGATCAACCTGCAGCAACACGATCCGCAGTGCGATCTCGACTACGTCGCCAACGAAGCCCGCGAGACCCGCGCACACACGTTCCTCTCGAACTCGTTCGGCTTCGGAGGAATGAATGCGGTGGTGGCAGTGAAAATCGCGTAGCGTGTGGCGTGTAGCGAGTTGTCAGGGCAGCGTCGCCTGGGCGCGATCGTTCGCAGTCGGCAACTGGCAACTGGCAACAGGCAACGGGCAACGGGCAACATCAAATGCCGTCCACGCGACACCCTCCTGGCAACTCGCCACGCGCCACTCGCTACTTCTTATGGCAGTTCGTTTGCTAGCCCAACTATGATTCGGTTCGGAGGCGGTTTGTGATCGTAGAGAAGAAGCACCTCGACAACTTCACCATCCTTTACGTGGAAGGTTTGATCAAGCTCGGGGAGAGCGCCGAGTTCTTTTCCTCCGCGCTGGAGAACGTGCTCAAAAACGAGAGCACGAACGTGATCATCGACTTCACGAAAATCGACTACATCGACTCAACCGGCATCGGTGAGCTGGTCGGTTACCTCGGCAAGTTCACGGGTCAGAACCGCAAGCTGATCCTCGTCAACCCGTCCGAGCGGATCCAGAAGCTGCTCAAGCTCGCCAAGCTCGACGCCGTCTTCAAGATCTACGGCACGGAAGAAGAGGCGGTCGCTGCGGAGAGCGGAACCACGGCGCGCGCGAGCTAGACTGCTGACCGGATGAGCGTCAGCCTCACGCGCGTCTATCGCGGCGGCATTCTCGAGTCCGTACATCGCGGCTCGATTGCCGTCGTCGACAGCCGCGGCAAACTCGTCGCGCTCGCGGGCGATCCCGGTCTCATGACCTGTCTTCGTTCGGCGGCCAAGCCGTTTCAGGGCATTCCCCTGCTCGAATACGGCGGCCGCGACGAATACGACCTGACGCCCGAGGAGATCGCGCTCACCTGCGCGTCACATGGCGGCGAGCCGCTGCATGTCGCGACCGCGGCCGCGCTGCTGCGCAAAGGAGAATTCGACGAAGAAGATCTCCTCTGCGCAGCGCATCTCCCCTTCGACGACAAATCGGCGGCGGATCTGCGCGCGTCGGGCGAGCTCCCCTCGCCGCTCCACAACAACTGCTCGGGCAAACATGCGGGCATGCTGCTGACGACGCAGGTCATGGACGCGCCGAGCGCGCAATACAGCGATGCACAACATCCGTTGCAGCAGCTGATGCGCACCACGCTGGCCGATTTTGCCGGTCTCGCACCGCACGAGGTGCCGATCGCGATCGACGGCTGCGGCGTTCCTGCGTTTTTTCTCTCGCTCTATCGCACGGCGTACGCATACGCCCGGCTCATGGATGGCGCGATCGAGCAGTACGCCGAAAGCGGGCGCGCGATCGTCAGCGCGATGACGTCGTATCCGCACTACGTCGCCGGCAACTGGAGCATGACCACGCCTCTCATGGCGTCGTTCGGCGGCGAGCTGCTGGCGAAAGAAGGGGCAGAAGGTTTTTACGCGATGGCGCTCGCGCCGTCGCTCTGTGCCGCGTTGACCGATCGCCTGCGCCTCGCCGATGATGCAGCGCTCGGCATCGCGCTGAAAATCGACGACGGCTCGATGGATCGGGGACGCAACCCCGCCATCCTTCACCTCCTCGAGCTCCTCGGCATCGAGATCGAGGGACGCGCGGAGCTCGAGCCGTTTCGCACAATCAATGTCGTGAATCACGCCGGCACCCGAGTCGGAGAGGTGCGGGCCGAGTTCGAACTGGAGGTCTTATGACGATCAGGAAGTTCGCCGCCGTTGCCCTGATGCTCACCGCCGCGATGCTCGCGAGCTCCTGCAAGACCGTTGGCGTCTCGATGACGCGCGGCGGATTTGCCGAGGTCTCGCCGCAGATTGCGAGTGAAATGATGCTCGACTGGCGGCAGGTCGTGATCCTCGACGTCCGCGACAACAACGCTTTCCGTGGCAACAACGGCCACATCGCGGGCGCCGTCAGCGCGCCGTTCGATCAGATCGAGCGGCAGCTTCCGGAGCTGCTGCCGTATCAGAATCAGACCGTGCTCGTGTATGGCGATACCGATGCGGATGGCGCGGTCGCGGCGCGGCTGCTGACGCTGGCGGGGTTTCGAAACGTTGTCCATATTGCCGGCGGGCTGTCGGGATGGATTGAGAACGGCTATCGCACTGTTAACGCGCAGTGATCATGAAACGAGCTCTTCTCGCCGTCTCACTTCTCCTCTGCACCGCGGCGCACGCGCAGCGGATCGATTCGAACGCGGTGCTCCGCACGTACGCGGAGAAAGTGCTGCCCCGCTGCCCGGACGGCGTCGTGACGCTCGAGCCGGTGCAGGGCGGTCCGGCGAACTTCAATGCGTTCGTCGTGCAGGTCCGTTCGTCCGATAAGTACTGCGGCACGCAGAAGTACCTGCTCTACTCGCCGAAGACGCAGCAGATCGTGATCGGCAGCATCATCCCCATGCAGCCGGATGGGCGTCCCGTCTCCGCGCGCATCACCGAACAGGCGACGCAGATGCTCGGCCACGCCGTGCGCGCGACCGTCGCGCCGTTCCCGCTGCCGGACGGACTCAAGTCGGTCGCGATCACCCGCGACACGCAGTGGGGTCCGTTCTCGTATCAGGGCTTCGTCGATCAGTCGGAGAGCTATCTCATCGTCGGCATGCGCGGCAGCCTGACGACCGATCCCGCAAAGTCGCTGCGCGAAGCGCTCGGCCTGT
>JALYOB010000061.1 GCA_030857085.1 Acidobacteriota bacterium
GGCCTAGCCTCCGCGACACACTCCCTTAGATTCGCACGAGTGTCGCGGAGGCTTGGCCTGCCAGACGGGTCCGGGCCCGTGGGCCCGGCCGCCGGAGGCCCCCCGTCGTTTCCTCGCCGTCAGAACAGCTTGAG
This sequence comes from Acidobacteriota bacterium, assembly GCA_030857085.1. Lineage (GTDB taxonomy): Bacteria > Acidobacteriota > Thermoanaerobaculia > Gp7-AA8 > Gp7-AA8 > QHVT01. Next base: position 135 of record JALYOB010000061.1, read on the forward strand.
GAAGACGATGTTGGCGACGAAGCCGTCCTGGGCGTTGCGGCCGATGGTCTTGCCGATGTCGAGGCGGAGCAGCGTGCCGTATGGGCCGATCGTCTGGCCGGCGATGCCAACGCCTTGCATCGACTCGCGGCGCCAGCCGGCGCTCGTGTCGTCGAGCAGAGCGTGGTCGTAGAACGCCTCGATGCGGAACTGCTCGGAGAAGACGAAGCCGTACGAGAGATGCGCGAGGATCATCTTCTCCGCGCGAACCGAGCCCGATTCGACGCCGTGCACGCGCTGCGAGCCGAAGAACCCCAGCTCGTATTTCGAGAAGCGATCGAGGCGCTGGCCGTCGAGGTAATTCAGATCGACGCCGATGCGCTGGAACTTCGGCAGATAGAAACTCTTGCCGAGCGACGCGCCGAAGCGGACGAACGACTGCTGTTCGGGATCGTACTCGGCGAGATTGCCCCACGGCGCCCACTTGCTGCGGCGGTTGTAGTCATACGACGCGCCGAACGACCAGCCGCGACGCGCGTAGTGCACCTCGATGCCGGGCGTGAAGGTGAACGTATCGCTCGGCACGACGAAATCGGACGCCGTGTCTTCCGCGCGCTGATACGTCTGATGCGAAACGCCGAATGAAACATCGATCTTGCCGAACTGCGCGAACGGATGTCCGGCGCGGAAGTACATGCCCATCGGCAGCGCCTTCACGCGTTCGTTCGGGCGTTCGAGACCGCCGCGGAAAATCTTGTTTTCGGTGGCGATGCCGATGCCGAAAAAGTCGACGCCGACATTCGTGCGCGTGTTGCCGAGGTTCGGGTGCGTTGCGTTGGCGGCAAGGACGACGCCGGCGAAAAAGACATTCGTCTGAATCCCTTTGCCGAGGAGATTGAAATTGAAGTAATCGATCCCGCCGAGCGGCACGACCGGGAACTCGAGACCCGGATCGTGATGCACGCCGCCTAACGCGAAGAGCTGCGCCGTGTCGTAGCCTTCCTTCACCACGCGCTCATTGCCGCGCTTTTCGAGATAGCGCAGTCCCGCTTCCGTTTCGCGCACCATCCGCGCGTCCGAAGCGGACGTCTGCGCGAGCAGCGTCTCGAACTCCGGCGGATCGAGGCGGAAGTTCTCGAACGTGGTCGAGCGCTGCACGACGCTCGCGCGTCCGGCGGCGGAGATCACCTGCTGCGCGTTGACCGTGAACGGCAACCAGACCAGCGCGCGCGCATCCATCTTCGCGACGTCCGCTGCAGAAACAGGCATGCGCCTTTCGCGCGAGAACGGCGCAAAGTCGACACGCTCTTCGTTCGAGAGCACCTCGCCGGAAAGATTGAGCTGCACGCTCGCGATGCGGATGCGCGCCCACGTGCGGGAGTCGATGAACACCGTGCCGCGATAGAGCGGCAGGCCCGCGGGTGCATTCGGCGGCGGCTCGAAACGCACTTCGTACACGCGATAGCCATTCAGGTCCGTCGTGCGAACGAGCTCGTAGCGGTATTCGTTCGAGAGGTGAATGTCGAGCGGAAGCTGGGTCACCTTCTCCGGCTGAATGAGCGGCAGCTCGGGGATGCGGCCGTACTTCCAGCGCACGCCGTTGAGGAAAAAGTCCGACCAGACCCAGTCGGCCTGACCATTGGGATTCGCAAAGTAATCGCCCGAGATTGCGGCTTCGAGCGCGTCCGCGCCGCCGCCGATGTCGAAGCGCAGCTTCGTCGTGTTGCGCGCGATGTAGCGCGGCTGAATCGACTCCTGATACGCGTCGTACGACTGATGATTGCGGATGATTTCTTCGACCGTGATGCCGCGTTCGGTGGCGACGTTCACCGTTTCCTTCGTGACGTTGCGCTCCGGTTTTTCGGTGTAGTCGGCGATGACGGCGTACGCATCTTTGGCGACGGGAGTGCCGACGAGGAGTTGCGTGCCGCGGCGGCCGGTGTCGGTGATCTCGCGCTCCCCTGCTGCATCGACGCGGCGCGGTTTCGTGTAGCGATCGGCGGGCAGCGAGAGGATCGACGGCGCGGCCGCGTCGCCGCGGGCGAGGAAGAGCGTGCGCAGATCTTCGCCGCGGACGAAGCTGAGCACCGGCATCGTCACCGCGTTGCCTTTCGCGTCGAGCACGGCGATCTTCGCGGTCGAGTCGTACGCCCAGTCGCCGGTCATCGTGCGATTGAACTGCGAGAGCGATTGCGCGTTGACCGTTCCGCTCGCGTACGCGCGCGTGGCGCCGGCCGCGAAAGCCTGCCCGAGGTCGAAGAGCGGATTGGGGGACTCGGTGGGGACGATGGCGAAAATCTTCTTTGCCGGATCGCGCTCGGCGAGCAATGCGAACGTCTCCGCAACCTGCGGGGCGTCGACGATCAGCGCGTCAAAGTAGGCGTTCGCGCCGTTGTCGAAGAGCGCGGTCAATGCGGCGGTCGATGCCGGATGAAAGACGATGCGGCTCGCGACGCCCTGCCCTTGCGCGGAGACGGACAGGCGCTTGATGGCGTATGCGGTCAATGCGGCGTCGGCGTTCGGGATGGTCACGCCGATCGCGTCGAATGGACCGCGGCTGCGCGCCCAGTCGATGATCCGTTTCGTGTGCTGCTCGACCTCGTCGAGACTGCCCGCCTCGTACTGAATCATGACCGCGACATTGGCCGCGTTCGCGGGAACGTACGTCTGATACTCGAGCTGGGTGAGCTGCACGAGCGACGGCACTGCGTTTCCGTCGTGACCCACGAGACCGGTGCAGAGTGAGCAATCCTGACCCGCGGCCATGGCGGGCAGGGCGATAATTTGCAGAAGGGCGAGGAGGAGACCGAACTTTCGCATCGACGGCGTTTTTCAACGCCACGCATGAGGCCGAAATTGCCAGCTCGCGGAACGCTCTTCCTGAACCAGAACTCCGGTGCCCGAACCGAAGGGGCCGATCTCGTCGCCGCCGCACGTGAGGCGGAACTCGAAGTGCTCGAGCTCGGGCCGGGGCTCGACGCCGCGCGCGAGATTCGCGAGCGCGCCTGCCGCGGCTCGAAGCTCTTCATCGCCGCCGGCGGCGACGGCACCATCCATCACGTGGTGCAGGCGGTTGCACAGACCGACTCGATCCTCGCCGTCATCCCCACCGGCACGTACAACCACTTCGCCCGCGACCTCGGCATCCCGCTCGACTGGCGCGAGGCGCTCCAGGTTGCGCTCGAAGGGGACACGCGCCAGGTCGACTGCGGCCGCATCAACGACCGCTTCTTCATCAACAACGTGTCGATCGGCTTGTATCCGGAGCTCGTCGCGCGGCGCGAAGAACGCGGCCGCGATTACCCCCGCTGGAAAGCGCGGCTCTACGCGATCTACACGACGCTGCGCAAGTATCCGCACGTGACGCTGACGGTGGAGTCGAACGCGCAGCAGGAGCTCATCCGCACGCACGTGTTCATGGTGTCGAACAATTCTTACGATCTCGAACGCGTCGGCATCGAAGCGTCGCGCGAAACGCTGTCGGAAGGAAAGCTGTCGGTGTACTGGCTCACGCACACCTCGCGCGCACGACTGACGCGGATGGTCGCGCGCTACATGGCCGGCCGCGTGCGCGAGATCCCCGGCTTCCGCTCCTTCCGCACCACGCACATGCGCGTGCAATGTGCACGTCCGACGCTGAAGGTCGGCATCGACGGCGAGTTGTTCACACTCACCTCGCCGCTCACGATTGCGACCGTGCCGCAGAGTGTGAGTGTGAGGGTGCCGAAGAAGGAGTAGCGCGGGGTGGGTTGTCGGTTGTCCGTTGTCCGTTGTCGGTTGTCGGCGGGTTCGCACTACGGCGAAGCGGGAACAGGCAACGGGCAACAGGTCAACGAAGACGCCGCTCGCCACATTCAACCGGCACGTTTCGTGGAACCGCACTGATCCATGCCCGGCATCTTCGATACCGTTGTCGATGCGAATGTGCAGGCGCTGCTGCGGCGCGAGCAGCGGTTGCTCGTCGAGTTGCGGGAGACGCTCGAGCGGGAGCAGTCGGACGAGCGGCGGCGTGTCGATGAGCTGCTCGCCACGCTCGAAGATCTCTTCACGCTCGTCATCGTCGGCGAGTTCAATGCGGGCAAGTCGTCGCTGATCAATGCGCTGTTCGGCGCGAAACTGCGGACCGAGGGGCCGATTCCGGTCGACGATGTGATCTCGATTCTGCGGTACGGCGAGCAGGCGTCGACGAAGAAGATCTCCGACTTCGTCATCGAGCAGTTCTACCCGATCGACTTCCTGCGCAACATCACCCTCGTCGACACGCCCGGCACCAACTCCATCGTGGCGCGGCATCAGGAAATCACCGAAGACTTCATCCCGCGGGCCGACCTGATTCTGTTCGTCACGTCGATCGACCGGCCGCTGTCGGAGAGCGAGCGAAAGTTTCTCGAATACATCCGCGAATGGGGCAAAAAACTGATCTTCGTCCTCAACAAAGTCGACACAAAATCCGACGCGGAGATCGAGCAGGTCATCGAATATCTGAAGAGCAACACGCGCGCGATCTTCGGATTCGATCCGACGATCTATCCGGTCGCTGCGAAGCTCGCGCTCGAATCGAAGCTCGGCACGCTGCCGCCGCGCGAATGGACGCGCAGCCGCTTCGAGGCGCTCGAGGATTACGTCTTCCAGGTGCTCTCGGAAAAAGAGCGCATCCGCATCAAACTGAACGCGCCGCTGGAGACGATTCTCAGCCTGTCGAAGAAGCAGTTCCGGATGATCGAGTCGCGTCGCGAAGTGCTCGCCGCCGACAAGCAGCGCATCGAATCGATCAACGACCAGCTCGAACGCGCGCGCGGCGATCTGGTCGGGAACTTCAAGCAGTTCGTCGTGCGCATCGACAACCTGCTGATGGATCTCGAACGGCGCGGCCTCGACTTCCTCGATCGCTACGTGCGCATTCAGCACGTGATGCTGCTGCGCGATGCGTCGCGGTTTCGGGAGGAGTTCGAGCGTCAGGTGTTCCAGGGCTGGAAAGGGAACATCGACACGACCATCCAGGAAGCCGTCGACTGGCTGGTGAAAGAGAACATGAAGTTGTGGAACGGCACGGTCGACGCGTTCCATCGCGGTGCGGAGGCGGACGCGCGCAATGCGGATGTGATCGGGCGCGTGGGACGCGAGTTCGCGTACAACCGTGAGGAGGTCTACTCGCGCATGCGCATGAACGCCGAGCAGCGTTTGTCGTCGTATGACGTGAACGTCGAGAGCCGACGCATCATCGACAACGCCATGCGCGCCGTCCTCCACTCCTTCGGACTCGGCGCCGGCGCCCTCGGCCTCGGCTATCTGTTGACGACGGCCGTGAGCAGTACCGCCGTCGACGTCACCGGCCTCACCGCCGCAACGATGCTCCTCGTCACGAGCTTCCTCATCCTCCCCTACAAGCGCACCAAGGCAAAGGAAGAGTTCCAGCGCCGCATCGAAGAGATGCGCACGCACCTCAACGAAGCGCTCGCCCGCGAGTCGAGCACGGAAATCGACCGCATGCTCCGCGGCATCACCTCCGCCTTCGAGCCGTACCAGCGGTTCTATGAAGGTGAGTCGGAGAAGATCGAACGCTTCGCGGAGAAGCTGACGAAGATCGAAAAGGAAGCAAGGGAGATCGGGGCGGCGATCGGGTGATTCATAGGCGGAAGCGCTGCTCCTCAGCCGCCGCACCGGTGCGCTTCAGAAGGTCTGTGCGTAACCGGCGGAGCTTCGGCGCGGCAAGGTAACGCATCGTCGCCATCATGCCCTTCATTCCGCGCCTGGGTCGCGCAACGATGAGCGCGTGAAAGGGGGGTGCGCCTCCTTCAATGAGACGCTTCTCCGCTTCGACCAGCATCTTCACTACGTCATCCGCGTCGGCTCCCGCCGCCAGCAGGGGGAACATGATCGCGAGGAGATTGCCGCCGTAACCCTGAAAGCGTTCGATCTCGAATCCGATCTTCAACCGGGACACGATCTCGCCCGAGCGAATCGCTTCAGAGAGATCTTCCCACTGCACCGGAAGGCCGAATGGTTCGGCATAGCGTAGCGGCCGCGGAAGAAGTTCGAACAGGGCGCGATACCACACGAACGTTTGTTCATTCCAGTACGTTCGCGATGGGCCGATGTATTCATCCAGATAAACGACGCCATTCGGCTTCAGTGCACGGCGCACCAGGCGTAGCAGGCGCTCCAGTCGGCCAACATGATGAAGCGACTGCTGAAAGATGATCAGGTCGTATTTCCGCGGCGGCAGGTCTGCGCGCTCGAAATCGTCAGGGTAATACCGTAGCGCGTCCGACATCCCCTCACGCGCCGCTTCGGCGCGGGCGATCGCGAGCGACTCGGGAGATGCATCAAACGCATCAATTTGCGCGGAGATCCCGCGCCGCAAGGCGTCGCGCTCCAAGCCGCCCGAGCCACATCCGATGCTGAGCGCCAGCGGAAAACGTTGCGGATAGTGGCGCTGAAACCAGTCGAGCGGCCAGCACGAACCACCAGTCCCGCCGATCTGACGATTGACGTACTCGCGGACCAGCGGATGCGCGAGCCAGATCGGATGCGCGCGCTCGACAACTTCGCGATCCCAGAACGCCGTAGCCGCTTGAAGCGCGCGGGAGTGCTCGACAGACATGACTGGATCGTAACACGCAACACATAGTTATTCGGAGAAATGGCAGACGCATTGCTGCCGTCTGTCTTTACGTCAGCCGTTCCCGACGTCTACCTGCCAAACGGAGATCTCAATGCCCCTTGCAACACGCACATGCAGACGTGTTTTTGTCATATTGCTGTTCGGATTTTTCGCCACGCTCGCTCGCGCCGATCACCCCGAGGTTGCTTCCTGTACAGGTCACTGGTCGTATCGAAGCACCACTACGCCGATGGCCGAAGCCGGCGGCACGACGTCCATGACAGTTCCGGACGGCGGTGTCTGGACGACTGTTCTGGACAGTTGCGGCGACGAGTTAAGCGCCGAAACCACATCCATGCCTTACAACGTGATCTGGCGCTACTGGCTTTTGTTCAAGTCCACCACCGTCCCCATTGGAACGCCATATCAGATTGAAGTTTCTACGACGAAGAATGGCATTACGACGGTACACGAGACCATCAATCGCAAAGTACGACACCTCTCGACTGAGAGCGAGCCGCATGTTGACTATCTTGCCGCGTATCTCGGCGGGTTATCAGGATCGAATGCATTTCGCGTAAGGATGCGGATTCTCAGCTACGTCGGCGCAACAGCGTCGATCGACGCTGGTGTCGGTAACTTCGCGAGCTTACAGGGAAGCCACCAGCAGTACGGCGGTGCGAAAAGTGCCACCGCGACGACGGCCATGACACTCGACGCAACGTGGCGCGAGATCAGTTCGGTCACGCTCAACAACACTTCGGGCGTGAGCGTCGACGTGCAGTTACAGTCGCACCTCCGCGTCACATCCGGCACGCCCGGACAGCGAATCTCCGTCGGGATCGGCCGGGAGTATGCCAGCTCCGGTGCGCACTATTCACAGCTCTACGTCCCAGCAAACCTGCCCGACGATTTGACGGTTCTCGATTACATGCCGAACGAAGGTGTCGGTGACGCACTGATCCCGCCGGGCATCTCGACATTTCGCGTATGGGCCAAGGTCGATACGGGAACAGTGACGATTGCGGATCGTCGAACAGAAGTGCTTGCGATGAACGCCACGCCTGTGACGGATTCGATCCGCTATTACCAATTTTCGGCTGGACCGACGGTCGTCGCAGAAGCCACGACGCAAGCGCAGCCCCAAAGCTGCTTTCTTCTGGATCAGGGCAACAACTTCAATATCTGCAATACGGCCACGCAGCCGCAGCAAATCACCGAGCCTCTTTGTGGCAAGTGGACGAAGGTGATGGAACATGACATCCCGCCAAATTCCAAGGGCATCGCGAGCGTCGGAGCCGGATATCTCGAAATTACAGGTAAGGCTTGCGCGAACGGCGGAACAGCGTGTTGGAGTTCGGGAGAATCGCGCACGTCGCCATCGAAGTCGTCACCAAACCCGATCCGTCGGGAGGCCAGGCATCGGCCGACTTTCACTACACCGCCTTTTCCATTCCAACTACCCCGATGAAGATCCACTTCTTCGAAGACGCGTTCCACTGGGGGAACGACTACGGCCAGACACTAAGGCTCTGGGTCAGGCTCGTCGACACACCTTGTAACGCGGTGCAATACGGAGGTCAGCAACGCCAGCTCACGATCGGCCGTGCTTATCTCGGCTTACGCTTCTTCTATCCCACCGGCGTTCTCTACGTACCGTGATCGCCACATAGACGTGAAAACAAAAACGCCCGGCTTCCGCCGGGCGTTTTCGTCACTGACGTACCGTCAGAATCAAGGCGTGGTGTTGTTCGTCGTGTAGAAGTCGACCGAGCCGATTTCGGCGGCGTGGCCGCGGGAATCGATGGCGCGGACGGTCAGGCGGTGGCGTGCGTTCGTCAGCTTGCGCGTGTCGAACGAGAACGCCCAGCCGGAGTTCGCCGAGTTCACGACGTGCGGGTACTGATCGGCGACGTCGTTGCGCGGGAAGCCGTACTGCGCGGTGCCGAGGAAGTTGCCGTCGACGTAGACCTCGAGGGAGGTGATGGTGCCGTTCTCGTCGAGCGCCCAGCCGCGGAAGACGACCGTGCCGGTGACGTAATCCATCACGTTCGGGAACTCGATGAACCCGAAGCCGACAAAGTCGAACGTGCTCTGATCGACGCACTGGAACCAGACCGGAAGGCCGTCTTTGTTCGGCAGTTCGGCGAACGTCTGTTCGCGATCACCCACGCGCACCGAGAGGCGGTGATTGCCCGGATGCACGCCGAGGTTCATCAGCGCGCCGACGTCGAGCGTGAAGAGATAACCCGCGCGCGGCGCATCGGGGAAGGTCGGGTAATAGCGGGCGACGTCGAAGCGCGGCAGGCCATAGCAGTTCGCGAAACGTCCCGCCACCACGCCGCAATCGTCGGTCGAAAGCCAGCGCACTCCGTCCACCATCAGCTCCGCGTAGGCAACGCGGCCGGTGTCGCGGCGCGTGCCGAGATCGAGCGCCCAGCCGCGAACGGTGGTGAGGTGATGTCCGGGCGTGATCGGCGGCGAGACCGGGCCGGGATCCGCATTCGGTCCGCAGCCGGTGCCGTACAGCACCGCGTCGCGCTGCGGCTCTTCGAGGTAACCGAAGGGCTTGAGGAACTGGTCGTTGTTGATGATCTGCACCTGACGGCGGCCGATCATCGTGGTGATGCCCTGACGATCGACGGCGCGGACGGTGAGCAGATGCACGCCGTTCTGGATGCGCGTGCTGTCGATGTTCGCGACGTAGCCGCTGAACAGCGCACCCGTGAAATCGGGGAACGTCACGCCGACGTCCGGCCGGGGATCGCCGTACATCGCGCCCTGCAGAATGCCGTCGTCGATGAGCACTTCGATGCGCTCGATGCCGTCGAGATCGGCGGCCCAGCCGCTGACCGGGAACGCACCCGAGACATTCGTGATCGGGCCGGCGCCGGGGATGTCGAGGAAGCCGAACGGCGCCTGATTGATCGAGTTGTTGATCGTGATCTGGCGCGTGCCGATGATGTGGACGTCGCCGTTGCTGTTGTAGACGCGCAGCTCGACGGTGTGCTGCCCGTTCGGAAAGCGGTTCGCGGAGAAGCCGGTGATGAAGCCGGGACGCGCGCCGTGAATGCCGGGCCAGTCGGGGTACGCCTCGACGACGTCGATGCGGGGCAGATACAGAACCGCATTGTGCTGGTACTGATTGTCGACCCAGAGCTCGATGCGCGAGATCTGCTGCTGGTCGATCGCCCAGCCTTTGACGATGATCAGACCCGACTGCGGACGCGACGGATCGGGTGCATCCACATCACCGATGAACGTCTGCGTCTGCGCGAAAAGAAGCGGCGCGAGCAGCGCCACGAAGGTGAGAACCAGGCCGCGGGTAACCCATCTCCACATAACCCCAACCTCCAACCCGAAGATGACCTTGGTGCCAGCGGGACCGCCGCCGCCGGCTGTGCAAATGCGCTTTAAATCAAATAATCGACGGGAGTTTATACTACGGCGGGTGAGTTCGCCAAACACCAGCACCGCCCTCGACATCACCGCCATCCGCGCCGCCGCCGAACGCATCCGCCCCTGGGTTCATCGCACTCCTCTCGTCACCAGCCGCTCACTGTCCGAGCGTGTCGGCGCCGAGGTGCGCCTCAAGTGCGAAAACCTCCAGCGCGCCGGCTCGTTCAAAGTGCGCGGCGCGATGAACGCGCTCCTGCAACTAGATGAAGAGCAGCGCAGCCGCGGCGTGGTCGCGTTCTCCTCCGGCAATCACGCCCAGGGCGTCGCCCTCGCCGCGAAGCTCCTCGGCATCCGCGCCACGATCGTCATGCCCGAAAACTCGGTCATGTCGAAAGTGGAAGCGACGCGCGCGTACGGCGCGGAAGTGGTCAATGCCGGTGTGACTGCCGCGACGCGCGACACCGTCGCACGCGAGATCGCCGAGAAATGCGGCGCCGCGGTCATCCCCCCTTTCGACGATGAACGGATCATCGCCGGCGCCGGAACGGTGGGCATGGAGATCGTCGAAGAGTGGCCGGAGGTGACGACGATCGTCGTGCCGTTAGGCGGCGGCGGCTTGCTCTCCGGCACCGCACTCGGCGCGACTTCGCTCAAGCAGCTCGACGTCTATGGCGTCGAGCCGGAAGCAGGCAACGATGGCGAGCAGTCGTTCCGCAAAGGCGAGATCGTGACGATCGAGCCGCCGAAGACGATCGCCGACGGCGCGCGGACGCTCGCGATCGGCGCGCGCAACTTCGCAATCATCCGCGCGCTCGTGCGGGACGTGGTCAGCGTCGACGACGAGGTGCTGCTCGAAACCACGAAGTGGGCGATGTATCGCACCAAGATGGTCATCGAGCCGACCGGCGCCCTCGGCATCGCCGCGCTCGTATCCGGGAAAATTCGTCTGGCGGGGCCGGTGGCGATCGTCGTCAGCGGCGGCAATCTCGATTTCAAGCTGATGTGCTGAGATGACGGGGTCCCTTTTCGACGACGAGCCGTTTCCGCCGCCGCAAAGCGCGGCCGCGGATGCGCCGCTCGCGGAGCGCCTCCGTCCAAAGTCGGTCGAGGACGTAGTCGGCCTCGAAGACCTCCTCGGCGAAAAGCGTTTTCTGCGCAACGCCATCGAGAGCGATCGCATCCCTTCGATGATCTTCTGGGGCCCGCCCGGCTCCGGCAAGACCACGCTGGCGCGCATCATCGCGCGCACCACACGCGCGCGCTTCGTCACCTTCTCCGCGACGTCGAGCTCGATCAAAGACATCAAGGCGCTGATGGAAGAAGCGCGGCGCGCGCGGCAGACGCGCGGCTCGAAGACCATCGTCTTCATCGATGAGATCCATCGCTTCAACAAAGCGCAGCAGGATGCGTTTCTCCCCTACGTCGAGGCGGGCGACATCACGCTCATCGGCGCGACCACGGAGAACCCGTCGTTCGAAGTGAACTCCGCTCTTTTGTCGCGCTCGAAGGTCGTAGTCATCCCAGCGCTGGAGCGCGAGCAGGTGCTGACGATTCTCCGCCGCGCGATGAGCGATCCGAGCGTGACGAAGTTCGGCATCACGCTCGATGACGCAGCGCTCGACTTCGTCGCGGCGACGTCGGGCGGCGACGCGCGGCAGGCGCTCACGAGCCTGCAGCTCGTCATCGAAACCGCGTCGGCCGAGGACTCGCCGATCACCGCCGAGAAGCTCAAGGAAATCCTGCAGCGCCGGTCTCTCATGTACGACAAGACCGGCGAGCAGCACTACAACATCATCTCTGCGCTGCACAAATCGATTCGCAACGGTGACGCCGACGCTTCGGTGTACTGGCTCGTGCGCATGCTCGAAGGGGGCGAAGATCCGATGTACATCGCGCGGCGGCTCGTCCGCGCGGCGTCGGAGGACATCGGCAACGCCGATCCGCAGGCGCTGGTCTTCGCGATTGCGGTGCAGCAAACGGTGCACTTTCTCGGCATGCCCGAAGCGGGCGTGGCGCTCGCGCAACTCGCGACCTACCTCGCCGCGTCGCCGAAGTCGAATGCGGCGTACGTCGGTTACGGCGAAGCAGTTCGCGAAGTGCGGCAGGGCGACAATCCACCCGTCCCGCTGCACATCCGCAATGCCCCAACGGGTCTGATGAAAGACCTCGGCTACGGCCGCGGCTATCAGTACGCGCACGATTTCGAAGAGCAGACCGCGGCGATGGAATGTTTGCCCGACGAGCTGGCCAGGCGTCGGTTTTACGAGCCGAAGGACGTGGGCTTCGAGAAGGAAATGCGCGCGCGGCTGGAGCGGATGCGGAAGGCGCGGGAGAAGTAGCGTTTGTCATCCCTCGCTACGCTCGGGATGACAGACTTAGCACGACGACCTGTGGAGCGGCGGGCTTC
>JALYOB010000402.1 GCA_030857085.1 Acidobacteriota bacterium
CCTCCGCGACACAGTCTTGTTGTATTCGCACGAGTGTCGCGGAGGCTTGGCCTGTCAGACGGGTCCGGGCCCGTGGCCCGGCCGCCGGAGGCCCCCCGTCGTCCCCGTTAGTCCCCGGTCTTTTCCGCGACGGTGTGCGAGAGCGACGTGAGGCCGAGCCAGCCGAAGCCGGCGGCGAATCCGCCGAGCACATCCGAGGGGAAGTGGACGCCGAAGTAGATGCGGGAGAAGCCGACGCTGATGATGAGCATCGCCGAGAGCGTGTGCGCGAACGCCTGAACGGGCAGCGACTGATTCTCGACCAGATGATGCGTCACGATCGGATACGTCGCGGCGGAAAGCAGAGAGTGGCCGCTCGGAAAGCTGTGCGACTTCGGGAGTTTGATCCGGCGCGCCATTTCGATCGGACGCTGGCGGCGGAAGATGTTTTTGAGGATCGTGTTGATCGCCATCGCGCCGCCGGTGGAGACGACGACCGTCCACGCGTCCTGCTTGCGGTCCTGCTTGAGCAGCATGAGCGCGGTGATGCCCGCGGCGCTGCCGATGGCGATGTGCGTGCCGAGCTGTGTGGCCGTGTGCAGCACGTGATGTGCGGCGGGGTGATCGACCTGATGCACGAGGTCCATCACCGTCTGGTCGTAGCGGTCGGCGTTCCCTTCGACGACGTAGTCCGCCTGCTTTTTGAAGAACCAGAGCGCGAGCCCGGCGAGAATCACGCCGCCGCTGCGGCCGATGGCGAGGGGGAGAAAGTTCTGGCGGCGCTTTGCGTTGCGCAGAGGCTTTTTCTTTTTCTTCTCTTCGTTCACGTCGCTCTCATGGTTGTGCTGGTTTTGGGCCAGCGCAGCAGGGGGGAGTGAGGCGGGGACTTGCGGGCGTTTGCACGACCCCTCACCCGGCGCTACGCGCCACCCTCTCCCGACAGGCGGGGCGAGGGGCAAACGTCTTTGTTGCCCTTCTCCCCGCGATGCGGGGAGAAGGTGCCCGAAGGGCGGATGAGGGGCGGCGCAACGAGCTCACGTTCTCACCATAGAGACAAACTGCTGCGCGGGTCGCGCGCCGCACACCTTGCGATAAAACTCGAGCGCGTCGGTCCAGGGAATCACACAGCGCGAGTAGCCGAGGCGGTGGAGGTCTTCGAGAGAGGCAAGGAGGAGCTTGCCGCCGATGCCGCGGCCGCGCATCGATTTCGAGACGCCGGTGGGGCCGAAAAAGCCGAGGCCGCGATTGTTGACGTCGTGGACGGCAAAGCCGGTGATCGCGCCCTCGTCCATGCTGATGAAGGCAGGCGGCGTCTCGCGCTCGAATGCTTTTGCGGCTTCGAAGCGCCAGATGCGTCCGAACTCCCGTTCGACATAGGCGAGCACGCGATCGGCGTCCTCGTGCGTCGGTCGGAGGACCTCGGCCGGCGCGGTGAAGGTGCCGAGATCGACGTCGAGATTCCAGGTGGTCTGCGTTTCGAGGAAGCCGCGCACGCGGAAAAAGGCGCGGGCGTTGTCATCGTCGAGCGGCACGCCGGGAGTGAAGTAGTTGCCCGGCTCGGCGGCGACGACGGTGACGCCTTGGGCGTTATCGAGCAGTTGCGTGGCGAGGCCGCGGCGCCGCGCGTCGCGCGCGACGATGAGGACGCGCAGCCATTTTCCCGATGCAACTGCGGCCGCGAGGATGCGGCCATTTTCTTCAATGATTCGTGTCGAGGGCGGGCCGGCGATGCCGTCGCCGAAGCATTTCTCTTCGGCGACGGCATCGAGGTCATAGGGGGAGTCGTTGGCGTGCGCGAACAGCTCGCGCAGTGCGGGAAGGTCGTTTCTCGTCGCGGTGCGGATCGTCATTGCGCAGGTGCGACCCAGGTCGGGTCGCCGCTGTCATTGCGGACGATCGAAGCATATCCGTAGATGGTGCTGTTGGAGCTGCTGACGCGCACCATCGCGCCCTGCAGCGGGCCGGCCTGAAAGTGCGCAAAGATGTCGTTGAGCTGGCGGTACGAACGCGCAGGAACGATGGTGGCGAACGCGCCGCGAGACTCGCCGCTGGCTTCAATCAGTTCGACCCAGATCAGCGCGTCGGCGCCGTGCGGGTTCGACACGCCGACGTTGGTGCGGTTGCCGTCGATGCCGGTGAGGCCGGGAAGATGAACGGCCGATTCGAGCCGCTCGGGATACACGCCCGGGACGCCTTGTCCATACTGCCCGCCGTTGCCGCCGACGTTGTAGATGCGCGCATTGGCGCCGATGCGGGCGTTGGCGTCGTCCCAGGTGATGCGAACGAGACCGCCGCCTTCGGTGACGCCGAACCAGTTCGCGAGCGCGTCCTGCACCGTCACCACTTCATATCTCGCGAGGATCATCGGGATGGCAACGGCCTCGCCGTTCTCGCGGTAGTAGGTGATGGTCGTCCGCACCGGCTGCAGCGTCGAAGTGGAGATGTTCGTCACCGTGATTTCGGTCCGCCAGTCGCTGCCGTTCGCGCCGTGGCCGCGGTACGTGGCAGGGATGAACACCTCGCCTGCGATTGCCGAAGTGCCGAGGAGGAGAGTGAGAAGCATTGTTGCGATACGCATGGTTGCACCTTCTTCTTTGACTACTTACTGTCTGCTTACAGCGCGATCACTCGTTCGGAGCGACGTACGTCGCATCGCCGGTATCGGCGCGAACGACCGAGGCGTAGGCGTAGGCGGTGGTGTCCCAGCCGGTGACGCGCACCATCGCCGCGTCGAGCGGGCCGGTGCCGAAGTGGCTGAAGATGTCGTTGAGCTGCCTGTACGAATGCGCGGGAACCGAGATCGTGAACGACCCGTGCGAGATGCCCGTGCTGTCGTACAGCGTGACCCAGAAGATCGCGTCGATCGAATGCGGATTGACGACGCCGACGTTGGTTCGATTGCCGTTGATGCCGCTCAGGCCGTGCAGGTAGACGTCCGAGACGAGGCGATCCCTGCGTGCGGAGGGAACGCCCTGGCCGAACTCGCCGTTGCCGCTGACGTTGTAGATGCGGGCGCGGGCACCGATGCGCGCTTTCGGATCGGCCCACACGACGCGCACGAGGCCGCCGCCCGATTCGACACCGAACCACTCGCGTAATGCGTCAGTCATCGAGAGGGTCTCGTACTGCGTGAGCGTGACGTAGAGCGACTGCGGTTGGCCGCTCGCGGGGTAGTACGTGACCGCGGTCTCGACCGGGAGTGAGGTGTGGATCGAGATGTTGCTGATCGAGATCTCGGTCCGCCATTTCGAGCCCGCGGCGCCATCCCCGCGGAACGTCGCGGGGATGAACACCTCCTCGGCCAGTGCGGACGAGGCGAGGGCGAGAGTGAGCAGGAGTGTCGCGAATCTCATCGTCGTACGCCTCAGAGTTTGTAGAACGACTCGTGGACGATCCGGCCGTCGCGCCAGCGCTGCACCGCGACCTGCCGCATCGTGGCGGCGCCCCAGCCAGAGTGGTCGTACGTCAGCACCCATTCGTTGAGCGCGGTGCCGGTCGCTTCATCGACTGCACTCGAGAGGAGCTGGGCGTCCCATTTGGTGAGGCCCCCGACGAACGCGCGCTCGCGCTCGCGATTCGCCTCTTTGCCGGCCATCGGCTCGCCGCCGGATTCGACCATGGTGATGTCGTCGCTGTAGAACTGTTCGAACGCTTCGAGGATCTGCTTGTTGGCGACCATTTCGTTGAGCTGCTGGACCGAAAATTTAAGTGACATGGTTTTTCTCCTTTTCTTTCGTTCGTGTGGTTGGGGATCAGCGGGTGCGGGTGAAGAGGCGGTCGAGCGAGAAGCGGCCGCCGCCGCGGACGACGAGGATGGCGGCGATGGTGATGGCGAAGATGTGGTACTCGATGCCTTCGCCTTTCTGGTTGCCGAACCAGTTCATGAAGAAGCCGTTCTGAAGGTGCATGGTCGAGGCGACGACCATCTCGATGCCGACGCCGAAGGCGGCGATGCGGGTGGTCGTGCCGGTGAGGAGGCCGAGGGCGCCGGCCGATTCCGCGGCGATGGCGAGGAAGGCGAAGACGGCCGGGATGCCGGTGCTGATGAAGTAGCTCATCGTGCCGGAAAAGCCGTAGCCGCCGAAGAGGCCGACGGTTTTCTGCAGGCCGTGCGGGAGCATCACCAGGCCGAGGGTGATGCGGAGAACGGTGAGGGAGAAGGAGCGATCGGTGGAGAGGATGGCGCGAGCGAGGCGGCCGGCGGCGCTGGAGGTGAGGCTGTCGTGTTGTCCGAGGGCGATGGAAGTCATGATGTTCTCCTTTTAGTTAACACGTAAAGTATTGGGATTGAAAAAAGAAACTACGGTTGAAGCGTTTCGCGAATCGATCCGAGGATTTCGAGCAGGGTTTCGATCTGCTCTTTGGGGAGAGTGCCGGTGGTCTGGTCATCGAGCCGGTCCATCGGCTCGTCGATGCGTTCGAGGAGCTTGAGGCCGGAGGGGGTGATCTGGCAGAGGACGTGGCGGCGGTCGCCGGCCCACTGTTCGCGGCGGATGTGGCCCGCGGTTTCGAGAGTGCTCAGAAGCCGCGTGATTCCGGGCGATGGCTCGAGCATCCGCTCGGAGATTTCCATGGTCGGCAGGGGAGCGCGCGCGCCGCGGAGGATGCGCAGGACGTTGTATTGCTGATGCGTGATCCCTTCGCTTCCGACCAGCGCGTCGACCTTGCGCCGGATGAGATGCGCGGTGCGAAGGATGGCGATGGTGGCCTCCTGAGACCGCGACCGGAACGGTCGCGACTGTTTGATCTCCTCGGCAACGGCGCGTGTCATGGGAGTAATGT
>JALYOB010000820.1 GCA_030857085.1 Acidobacteriota bacterium
GCGCTGTACTCACTGACCGCGGCCATCGAGTACAGCGTGAGTACGGGCTTGGCCGACCAGCGCCTGCCGGCCCGTGGCCGGCCCGCCGGAGGCCCCCGGTCGTCTCACCACAACAACCGAGCGCGCGTCACCGTCCACGCGATCCGCAGCGTGTCTTTCAGCGGTTTGTAGTGGCTGGTCGACAACCCGTCGACGAAGCCGAGGTCGATCGGGATCGTCACGATCGCAAAGCCGCGGCGGCCGGCGCGGACGATCACTTCGCTCTCCATGTCGAAGCCGTTCGTGTGCAGGCTCATGCCGCGCAGCAGGCGGGACGAGTAGAGGCGGAAGCCGCTCTGCGAGTCGGTGATCGTCACGCCCGAGGCCTTGCTGATGCACCACGCGGAGAAGCGATTCGCGTTGCGGCGGCGCGGCAGCATTCCTTCGAACAGATGCGAGCGCCCGCCGATGATGAGATCGGCGCCGCTGTGTGCGTGTTCGTCGAGAAACTTCGGAATCTCGCCCGGGAGATGCTGCCCGTCTGCGTCGAGGGTGATCACGCCGTCGAAGCCGTTCTGCAGCGCCCACGCGAAGCCGGTTTTCAGCGCGCCGCCTTTGCCGCGATTGACGTCGTGACGCAGGACCGTTGCGCCGACTGCGCGCGCGACCTCGCCCGTTGCGTCGCTCGAACCGTCGTCGATCACGACCACCGGCTCGAGCTGCCTGCGCGCATCGACCACGACGTGCGGCAACGTCCGTTCGGCATTGAGCGCGGGGATGAGCACCGCGAAACGTTCGCTCACGCCTCCTCCCGCGAGATCACGGCGCAAACGACGCCGCCGCCGGCGGAGAGGGAGTTCACGAGGATGTGCCGCAGATTCGCATCGCGCGCTTCGCGATTCACCGCGATCGGCCCGCGCTCGAATCCGACCGACGTGTGAAGCCGCTGTTCGTCAAGAGCCAGCAGTGCAGCGGCGAGTTGCAACGCACCGCCTGCCGCGTATTCACCGAAGATTCCTTTCGTCGCCACCACCGGCGGCAACGAGGCGCCGAAGAGTTGCGTCAGCGCCGCCGCTTCGAGTGCATCGCCGCGCAGCGAACCGTTCGCCGATGCATAAACCGCATCGATCGAATCGAGCGAAAGCTCCGCATCGTCGACCGCCGACTTCATCGCATGCGCCACCGCATTCGCATCACTCCCCCAGTCGGAGCCGGAGGCGGTCGTATCGCGCGCCATCGCGAATCCGGAAAGCCATCCGTACGGCTTTCGCGATCCTGCGCCCAACACGAGAATCGCGGAGCCTTCGCCGAGGGAGACGCCGTTGCGTTGATCATCGAACGGGCGCGCCGCATCGGGCGCGAGCGCACGAACGCGATCGAGAACGCTGAAGAGCATCTCGTTCGCTTCCTCGACTCCGCCGATTAATGCCGCGTTCACCGAGCCTTTCACCAATTGCATCGACGCATACATCGCCGCGGCGAGTGCGGACGACTCGCGCTGCGTCACCGTGACGTTGAATCCGCGCAGGCCCCACTCGATGGCGATGTGACTGCCGGGTGCGTTCGCCACCGACTCCGCAAACAACTGCGGCGGCGCAAGCGCAGCCCCTTTTTCGACGTACTCCTGCATGTACTCGACGGATGTCTGCACCGGCCCGAACGCAGTGCCCAACGCGACGCCGGTGTTCGCCTCGAGCGACGCGCCGCAGTCCGCAATCGCAAGCTTCGCCGCCGCCACACACAATCGCGACAACGCGTTCATGCGACGCATCTTCATCGGCGCGATGAATTCTTTCGGTTTGAAGTCGCGCACGAGCGCAGCGCTCTGTGCGATCAGACCGGTCGTGTCGAACCGATCGACTGCAGAGATGGCGCTCCGCCCGCTCGCAAGAAGCTCTCGAAACGCGTCGACACCAATCGCGCCGGGCGCGACGACACCAATGCCACTCACAGGGATACGCGACATGCGGCGCGGATTCTATGCGGGAACGACGGGCGGCCTCCGGCGGCCGGGGCCGCGGGCCCCGGACCCCGCTTGCAGG